>JAHBTC010000028.1 GCA_019638835.1 Fimbriimonadaceae bacterium | reverse complement strand
ACATCGAAGCAGGCCAAGCCTCAACCCTGAGAGGATTGAGTCATCACAGTAATCCCCCTTTCCGCTCTCATCCACGCCGATGCGTGGAGTGCTCTCGCTCCAGATCATGTTAGGGGTGTGAGTATGGCAGGTGGGGGGTAGCCAGGTTCTGCTGGGCCATAACCGATGGAACCTTGCAAGCCTCAACCCTTCGCAGGGTTAGGCATCACAATTCTTTCTGGTCAAACTGTTTTTTGCACGAATATCCACCTTAGACGTGCAGCATCGAATACAATCTCCCCTAGTTTCATTCTAGTATTCTTGGAGTACGTATAGATAGTGTAATGATCATGTACTGCTTTAAATGTAAGTCGGTCATTCTGACTCTTACCTGATTGGAACCAAACATCTATTTCTCCAGTGCTGTGGTCTACCTTAGTAATCAAGGTACACGGCACCAGTGCCCTTTGTCTAAACTGGATAGCAGGGTCATCATTTTCCAATTGGGTTACCCGACCGACGTAGGCAGGTGTCCTGGAAATCGCGCCGATCAGTTCTAGCACTGCATATCCTGTCAAGAAGAAGACAACAATACCCAACAAGTATCTTGACACTGTCTTTTTCATTGCTGTACATATTGCCCTTGTTTTCTGAATCCCCGATCCGTATCCCTGGGAATGAAAACAGGGTTCCACCCGTAGTTATCATTTGCCCGCTGTGCCCTTATCTGAAGAATCAGTGTGTTCGGAGTGAACCCTGGCATATCTTTTATGTATGGGCGATCATATGTCCAACCTTCAAATGCAATCACTGCTGAGGAAGTACACACCCTTCCAAAATATGAACCGCCTTCATACTCCCCCTGTTTCGGTAAGTGCTCTCCTGGAAATATAAAGTCAGTGTAGGTAGTTGCACTTTCTGGAATCTCGCCGCCCGGCTTTGAAGTTGGACCACAGCCAGGCAGAGACTCGTGCGTCCACTCATCTCCATCTATTGCGAGATTTGGATCGACAACAACCCATGCGTGCCCTAATCCAGGATGGGGACCGCCCTTGTATGTGTCAGACAAACTACCTGGCAGAACGACCAGCGAAATACTACCTGTCGGGGGAGGAGTCAGAAATACGAGGCCTGAAGGATCAATCCTTCCTATTGGAGTATTGCCACAGTATGCATTCCAGTTCCGTCCGTCCTTGATCGGATCCCGTGTCAAGAACCGACCGGTAGACGGGTCGTAGTAGCGGTGGCCCAGGAGTTTGAATCCGCCATCTTCTTCTTGGTAGCCAAAGCCACGCGCGTAGCCGAACCGCCCCTGCCAGGTGCCCGTTGAGGAGAGTTCTGCTCCAAATGCATCGTAAACCCGCGAAGCCGAGACCGAACCTGAAGTGTTCGTCTGCGCGTCGGCGTTCTTCATGCCGGAGTGCAAGAATGTCGTCGTCGAACCTCTACGCTCAGAAATTGAAGGCGTGTACTTCGCCGCCCCGTCCCTCAGAACCGGATCGGTCACGTGCGCGCCATCGCGCTTGAAGGTCCGCGAGACCGAGTTCTGCGTCGTCTCATCGCAAGGCTCGCGGTCCTTCCTGCGACTAGATGGGCATGGTATCTCGATGCTTGTCGGTCATTCATGAGTGAGTAGAATGTCATACAAACAGGTCAATGATGCTTAGAATGGTATTGCGACTTGATGTCAATAAAGTTTTCAAGTCATTTGGCCTGTCCACTCTAAGCGGCGATTCGAGTATTCGTGCGGCGGCTGACAGGTCTTCACTATTAAGCATTTCTGCAATACGATAGAGTGGAAGGAGTGACTCATATTCATGCAATGGATCAATTGTTGTGTTCACTCTTCCTAACCTTACGTCCAATGCCGAATCCCGAAAGTCACACGATACCGAAAGGAGCACATGATCTTTCACGTACTCAATCGAACATCCAAGGTTCGATACGTCCACGCTTCGGACCGTGAAGCCTCGATCAGTTAGCGGTGCCGTAAGTACATCATCTAGAATTGCTTGCGATCTTCTAGAAGAACTGAACAACCCACCTCTCCATCGCATAGAATGGCGAACGATAGGACCTTGAGGCATCGATTCCTAGGTCAACTATCTCATCTCCTGCAAGACAATGCTGAAAAATCCACTTCGCATTGTTTATCATGCTTGGCCAATATCCTCTCCAAGGATCGTCGAATATGTGAGCATCTGGCCCAAGTTTAGCCTTTGCCTTCTTTATTCTGTTCTCCATGTTTTTTATGCCTCAGCCCTCTCAGGGTTGAGGCAACCCCGACTCATATTGTAACCTCCATCAAGTGAGGCAGCGACACTTCCGAAACTGCGGGGCGGCGGGTCAAGCCGCTTTCGTGACCAACACTTGCCTGGACTTCGTGCCCCCGTTTGCCTCCGAACGCCGCAAGGTCATGATGGCGAAATCGCTCACGGACGATCTGCTTCACTACGGTTCTGCGCTTCACGCCTTCGTGGGTCGCTCCGTTAACGCCGGGGCTCGCCAGACCCGGTTCACCTTTTATGCCTCAGCCCTCTCAGGGTTGAGGCTACCCAGACGCAAATCGAAAATTCAATCTCGCGAGGCGCCCACCGCACTGACACTCGTTTAGCCTCACTAATCCTCCGCGCCATCGCCTCAGCAGTCGGCAAGCATCGAAGCAATCCAAGCCTCAACCCTGAGAGGATTGAGGCATCACGAGAAAGTCCTCTTTTCCAAAAGGTCACGCCCCCAGCAGGTCGGGATTCAACCCCCGCAACTCATCCACAACAAACAGCCCGTCCTTCCGGATCAACACGTCATCGAACCACACTTCCCCGCCACCGTATTCCGGTCGCTGGATGCAGACGATGTCCCAGTGGATTGCCGACTGATTGCCATTCCCACCGGGGCCGGTGTAGGCGTTCCCCGGCGTCAGGTGGAAAGACCCCGCGATCTTCTCATCGAACAAAGTGTCCTTCATCGGGTGCAGGACGAACGGGTTATAGCCGAGGCTCCACTCACCAAAGTAGCGCGCGCCCTCGTCCGTGTCCAGAATCTCGTTCATCTTGTCAGTGTTGTCCCCCGCCGATGCGTCCACAATCCGCCCGTCACGCACTTCAAACCGGATGTCCTTGAATTCCGTCCCCTGATTCAGGCTCACGGTGTTGTATTGCACGACGCCATTCGCCGACTCGCGCACTGGGCAGGAGAAGCACTCTCCATCGGGGATATTCCTACGCCCGTGGCAGGAAACCGCTCCGATCCCTTTGATCGAAAACGAAAAGTCAGTCCCCGGCCCCACGAGCCGCACTCGGTCGGTGCGGTTCATCAAGTCCACGAGCGGCTTGGCCGCCTCCTGCATCCGTTTGTAGTCAGCGGTACAGACGTTGAAGTAGAAATCCTCGAAGGCAGCGGTGCTCATTCCCGCCATCTGCGCCATCGAGCCGTTCGGCCAGCGCAGGGCCACCCACTTGGTGTTCGGCACGCGACGCCCGAAGACAACCGGAGTTGCATACCGTTGTTGCCACATCCGCATGGTCTCGGAAGGCACATCAGCCATCCCGGAGACGTTGTCGCTCCCCCGGATCGCAATGTATGCGGTCATCCGATCCATCTCGTGCGCCTCAATGTCCGCAACGAGGTCGGTGTTCGCTTCCGTCATGCCAAGCATCTGCTGACGGCGCACGGTATTGCTCTCGAGACGTACAACGACGTTTGCGCCCGTTGCCTGAGCGCACCGCACGATCTCTGCCGTCACCTCGTCGGGGATGTCAAACGCGTGGATCAAAACGTTGTCCGACGGATTCAACTCGGTGGAGTGTGAAGTCAAGAGTTCGGCAAGGCGGGTCACGCGGGGGTCGAGCATTTGGGTCTAGGTTACCGATACATCGGCCAAACGCCAATTCAGCGATCTAGGGCTCGTGTATCCTTCCGATGCTATGCCCCTCGGGGATTTGCTGCTTGGCCGTCGCCTCAAGAGCACAGAGGACAGTGAACAGAAACTGGGGGTATCCACCGGTTTTCCGCTACTTGGCATTGACGCCCTTTCTTCCACGGCTTACGGCACCGAAGCCGCCCTCCTGATTCTCATGCATGCGGGGGTCGCCGGTTTCAGCTATCTGATGGGCGTGACCTGGGTGATCATCGGGTTGATGATGATCGTCCTGCTCAGTTACCGGCAGACGATCAAGGCGTACCCGACGGGCGGTGGCTCGTACACGGTTGCCACCGAGAATCTTGGCCGTCGAGCCGGATTGGTGGCCGCATCTGCGCTACTGCTGGACTACGTCCTTGTTGTCGCGATCGGCGCATCGGCAGGGGTTGCGGTCATTGTTACGGTCTTCCCATCCACGATGCCGTATGTCGTTCCGATGTCGCTCGGGTTGATTGCGCTGATGACGATCGTGAACCTGCGCGGCGTAAAGGAATCGGGGATGGCATTTGCGATTCCGGTGTACGGCTATATCACTTGCCTGCTCGGCATCATTGCGTATGGCGTGTTCCGCTCGATCACGGAGGGCCCGAACTTCCGTCCACTTACAGAGATCCCCGATATTCCGGTGGCATTTGAAGCGATTTGGTGGATGCTCTTACTGCGTGCTTTTTCCAACGGGTGTGCGGCGCTCACGGGAATTGAGGCCATCGCAAACGGCGTCGAGCTATTCCAGCAGCCACCTGTCCGCAGCGCACAACGCGTGCTCATGCTCGTTGTGGTTGTGCTCTCGCTCTCGTATCTCGGGTTGTCTTATCTTGCAGTTCAGTTGCATATCCCCGCGCTTACTGCCGAGAGCGGCCAATACAAACTTCTGATCGCGCAGATTATCGCCGCCGTTGTCGGCGAAGGGGGGTTGTACTTTGTTTTCGTCGGATTCCTTATGGCTCTGATGGCGCTGTCGGCAAACACGTCTTTCGCCGGATTCCCGAATCTTTGCCGCCTGCTGGCTCGCGACGATTACATGCCCCACGCTTTCAATGCCCGGGGTCGTCGGCTTGTCTATTCTGCAGGAATCTGGACGCTCACCATTCTCTCATCGGCATTAACGATCGCGCTGGGTGGGCTACTTGAGAATCTCTTGCCCCTCTATGCCGTTGGCGTCTTCCTCGCATTTACCCTTTCACAGATTGGAATGGTTCGGCACTGGCGAAACTCAGACGATCCGAAACGTAAGAGCTACCTTCTCATCAACGCGACTGGAGCTACGATGACCGGAGTCGCAACGCTAGTCATCATGGTGACGAAGTTCCAAGCCGGAGCTTGGATGGCACTGATTCTAATGCCCGCATTTGTGATTCTCTTTTTTGCGATCAAGCGCCATTACATCCAGGTGAATCGGGCGACAAGCGTTCACCACGAGATGGATGTGACGCTGATCCAACGACCCATCGTCATCGTGCCTGTTCAAAGGTGGAATTCGCTCACAGAACGAGCAATGAGGTTCGCAATCAACCTCTCGGACGATGTACAAGCCATCCACGTTGCCGATGGAGAAGGAGACGAGGCGATCAGTTACTTGCGTCGCGACTGGAAAGAATTCGTCGAGGATCCATTGCGTAGTGTTAAGCGGAAAGCACCGGAATTGATCATCATTCCTTCGCCGTATCGGCGGATCATCACGCCAATCCTGGAATACGTGAAAGCACGTCGCATCCAGCACCCTGGACGGCAGATCATGGTGGTCGTCCCGGAACTCGTTGAGGCGCGGTGGTATCAATACTTCCTGCACAATCAAAGAGCCCAGGCGCTCAAGGCGGCACTCCTCATTCAGGGCGAAAACGATATTGTTGTGATGAATGTGCCCTGGTATCTCGACCAGCATATGCCGAAGAAAGAGAAGGCGATATCCCGCCGAAAGTAAATTCTAGGAGTTCTTGTTGTACAATCGCCGCCGAATGAATAGGGGAAATGCGCTCGGGCCTGCGTTGGCCGGGGTGTTGACGGCCCTTGCCGTTGTGGTTCCGATCGCCCTCGTTGCGGCGGTCGGCACGATGCCCTATTCCGTGGACGTAACTTGGCTGAGTCCGCAAGCAAGCACTCCGCCGACTCCAGCCCCCGCTAAGTCTCCGGTAGGGATTCCAGCATCGGTACCTCAGACAAAACGACAGGAAGCACCCAAGGTGAGTCCCAAAACTCTTCCGACGGAAGACCTCACCCCAGAGGTTGCGAAGCAACCGGAAGTCGAGGCGTCCGCAAAACTAGATCAACTTGCCAAACAAGAGGCGCCGGGCGCCGCAAGTTCGGGCCCGAACTTTGCACCGGTAGAGTCTTCTGAGTTTCCGGTCGTACCTGGCCCCGAGAGCCCCCATTTGCTCGGTGAAAAGCCAGTCACAAGCGCAGCAACGAAGCCTGCACTTACGGGCTTGGCGTTGGCATTGAGTGATGTCCTCAACACTCCCGTCCAGACTAAGCCCGAACCCACGCACACGACTTTGACTAAGAGCGCGCCGGTTGCCGCCGAGAGCGCTCCTGTGTGGACAAGCACCTTCGATTACGCCCAGATCTGGTCCGGCGATCCAACGAAAAAGCAGATTTCAATCACGATCGACGACGGGCCGCATCCAACATTTACGCCTAAGATCCTCGCCACTCTTAAAGCTGAAGGAGTCACGGCAACATTCTTCTTCATCGGTCGAAACGTTGAGTGCTGCCCCGATATCGCGAGGCAAGCTTCTGCCGAAGGGCACGACATTCTCAACCACACCTTCAACCACATTCGTCTTGGCGATCAGCCAGAGAGTGTTGTGAGGCGCGAGTTGTCGGAGGGAATGAGGGCAATCGAGGACGCGACAGGCTTTGTCCCTCGCGTATACCGAACGCCCGGAGGTGGATACTCGACAACCGTGCTTCGAGTGGCGAAGGAACTCGGCCTGACGATGGCCCAGTGGTCGGCAAACGGCTACGACGGAACGCGAGCCAACGGAACAAATCCATCTGGCGATGACGTTTACCGCGCGGTTATGCAACAAGCGCGGAACGGAGGAATCGTCCTCTTGCATGAACCCAGCAACGGCACATTAGAGGCATTGCCCCGAATCATTCGAGACCTGAAAGCTCGAGGCTACGAGTTTGTCCCGTTGACTACGATGCTCCAACAGCAGCGAGGCGAGCACACCACGTTCGAAGCCGCAATGGCCCGTGGTGCCTTCTCTCCGAAGGACTACGTGCTCCGGTAATCCGAACCTGAAAATCGTTTGACTAGGTAGGGTTCCTACCATGAGTCTTCGGTATCTTTGGGTAAGTCTGCTTTTGGCATGCACCACTTTGGGGTTCGGCCAATCTCCAAACCTAACCGAGCCCGATACCGCCCTGCGCCACTTCGTTGAGTCTGCGGAGAGAGAAGATTGGGATGCCGCCGCGTTGGCGATTGCCGGCTTGACCGCTCCGATTGACGAGGACGATCAATTCAAGGTTCAAGAGCTCAAGGAGGTCTTGCGCGTTCTTGGGATTCACGCCGATGACCTGCCCTTTGGCGACTCCAGTACGCGAGTGGTACTCGGCCGAGTCCGCAATGATCTCGGAGCCGTGGTTGGCACTATCGCGATGGCATCGACGCCTGAGGGAACTTGGGTATTCGACGCCGATACTTGGGCCAACATCGATGCTCTGTACTCGACGCTCGTTCGGGTAACCGACATTGCTGCTCCTGACATTCCGGAAGATGCGAGTCCGCCGGAGGCCCTTTCCAGTCCGAGATCGGCGCTGTCCACCTTCCTCGTCTCCATGAACAACGAGGAGATCGGAAGCGCCGTCCAAGCCCTTGATCTCTCCAGTATCAGTTCCGTCGTCCGAGAAACCGAGGGCCCCCGTCTCGCTCAACTTCTTCTCGCTATTCTCAACCGAACCGAGTATGTTCGGCTGGAATCTATTCCCAACGAAGTAGAAGGTGATCCGTACGTAGTTCGCGCCTACGTAAAGCCTTCCAGCGGGCAAATCGTCGGGCGAGTGATTCTCGCGCGGCAAGATGACGGCGCGTGGCGAATCGCAAGCCAATCCATTGATGACTTGCCCGCCATTTGGGAGATGGTGAAAGACAGGCCCGTGATGGAGGGCCTCAAAGATGTGGACCAGTCCGCGATTGACCCCGCAACTTGGTTAAAGAATAAGTTTCCGACGAGCACCCACTCCCCTGCGCTGGGACTCGGTATCTGGCAATGGATCTCTCTCGGTGGACTGATCGTTGCGGCCCTAACGTTTGCTTTCATTACGTGGACGATCATTTGGTTCTTCGTGCGCCGATTTGTCACAAAAGACCATGCCACGACCCGCACTCGAATCCGTTGGGCAGGGCTCTCGTTGGTTGCCTCGTTTACTGCCGGTTTCATGGTCGGAGGGTTGCCCTATCTCGGTCTGCCGGAAGGATTACTTATCACCCTTACTCTGATCGTTCGCCTCACGGGAATTGTCACATTCACAATCTTCCTCGCTACGGCTTGGGAAATCGGATTGACAGCGTGGGTGCGGAAGTCACCGTGGTCAAATCAACGAAGCGAGAATCTAGTCGTTCCGCTGCTGAGCCGCTTGGGTAAGGCGACACTCGCAATTGCGGCTCTCGTAGCCGTGGTTGCCTTGCTCGGGGTTAATGTTGCAGGGCTCCTTGCCGGACTCGGTATCGGTGGTTTGGTGTTTGCGCTGGCGGCCAAGGACTCGGTCGAAAATCTATTCGGGTCAGTTACTGTGCTTGTCGAAAATCCGTTTCAAATCGGCGACTGGGTGCGAGTGAACGGCGTGGATGGCACGGTGGAAGAGATCAACCTTCGAAGCACGCGCATTCGGACGATGGATGACTCTCTCGTCACCCTTCCGAACTCGCAACTGATCACGGCAGCGGTCGAAAACATGGGGCGCCGCCGTGCCCGTCGGTGCAAGACCGCCCTCGGCCTAAGTTACAGCACGCCTCCCACCAAGATCAACGAGTTCTGCGAACGAGTACGAACCTTGCTCGAAGAACATCCGTCTGTTCTTGACGAGAAGCGGAACGTTTTCTTCAATGACTTCGGAGAGTCTACGTTGGACGTCCTCCTCTCCTTTTTCATCATCGCTGAGAATTGGACCGACGAATTGAGTGCTCGAGATGAGATCATGCGCGGTATCGTGACAATCGCGGCTGAGTTGGGCGTTGAGTTCGCGTTCCCGACCCGTACAGTCATACAGCAATCCGCCGATCCCATGCCGGCGGTAGGAATCGAATGAAACACACCTTCGTGCTCGTCGGAATCTGCGCCCTTGCATCGAGCGCAGTTGCTCAGGGCCGCCTCGGCTCCTATCCCGGTCACGATGTTGCGACCCGTATCCGACCGCAAGTCAACCGACTTGCCAACTTGCCCCGGGTAAACGGAACGTGGACTTCGGCAAACACATTCGTGTTCAACACTCCTGATGGATGGAGAAAATGGGACGCAAGTTCAAACCGAGTTACGACGTCCGAGGCGCCGCAATCAGGTGGAGGTGGCAATCGGCAAGGCGTGGGACGCGGCCGCCAGTTTACGGAAGCCACCGCCGCCGATGGCACAAAAGCAACTTACCGGGACGGCAACCTCTATCTCCAAACCGGTGAGTCCGAGAAGGCACTCACAACCGAAGGAAACGAGTTAAAGGGCATCAAGTTTGGATCCGCGAGTTGGGTTTACGGCGAAGAACTAGGGCAGAATCAAGCTTTTGGGTTCTCTCCGGACTCGCGCTATCTGTGGTACTACCGATTCGACGAGTCGCAGGTCCCAATCTATTACTTGGCCGTCAACCAACGACAGCCTCACAGCACGCTTTATCCCGAGAGATATCCAAAGCCAGGCGACCCTAACCCAATGGTGGACTTGTTCATCTACGATCGGCAATCCGGTCGCTCCACCAGCGTAAAAGTTCGTCCGGGAGCGTTTGACAACGGAGTCGGACATTACATTTTCAACTTAGAGTGGCTCTCCGATGGGCGACTTGCTTTTCGACGTGCCGACCGCCGCCAAACCGTGTTGGAGTATTGCGCTGCGAACCCTCAATCGGGCGAAGTGCAGGTACTGGTAAGGGATGAGAATCCTAACGGCTGGTGTGAGGGAGACTTCCCCATCGTTCATTTGGACGACGGAACCTTCCTCTGGATTAGTGAACGATCCGGATACGCGAACTACGAGCAGATCCGGCTTCGCGACGGCGACCGGAAGGTTTTGACGAATCACAAGTTCGAGGTTCGACAGGTTGTCCTGAACACCCAAGACACTTTGTTTTATATGGCCCTTGGGGGCAGGGTTTCGGCTTCGCCCCAACTGTTCGCCCGCGACTGGGCCAGTGGCGAAATCCGCCAACTAACAGATTCGGCATACGCAAACCGTGTGTCACCCGCGCCGGACGGTAAACATTTCGCCGTAACGTTCGAAGCCGCCGACAAGGCACCCCAGAGTCTGATCATTGACGGGCAAGGTAAAGAAGTCATCCGTTTGGTGAAAAACGACGAGCCAGATTTTGGGAGCGCGGGATATCGGGCCGTAATGCCATTCACTTTTATGGCCGCTGACGGAACTACTCAACTTAACGGCGTCCTGCACTATCCCTACCAGTTCGACCCGACCAAGAAATACCCCGTTATCGCCTCTGTTTATGGCGGACCACTCGGTGCATTTAGTACGGGATTCAATAACGCTTTCCGAACCCCCAATAGTCTCTGCGACTACGGCTTCTTCGTCGTGGAAGTAGAAAACCGAGGCACTCAGGGCCGGGGTCGCGCCTTCAAGGACGCCATGTACCGGAACATGAACGTGACGGTAGACGACATCGCAGCGGGTGTCAAGTCATTGTCTCGATTCCCCGGCGTTGATCTCGGACGGGTCGGAATTGAAGGCACTTCGTACGGCGGCTACACCAGCCTCCTTGGGCTCCTGCGTTATCCCGATGTGTTCCACGCGGCGGTATCGAGTAGTTGTGTGAGCGACTGGCGAAACTACGACACGACCTACACCGAACGGTACATGGATCTTCTGGAAAACAACGAGGCTGGTTACAACCGCACGGGCGCGGTGCCGTATGCCGACCAGTTACGGGGCGCGCTCCTCATTTACTACGGGACGAGCGACGACAACACCCACCCCACGAACACTTTGCAAGTCATTGCGGCCCTACAAGGGGCAGGCAAAACTTTCGAAGTTCAGGTGGGCCCGGACCGAGGGCACAGCGCGGTGGATCGCCGCCGGATGATCGAGTTCTTTATCGAGCATCTGATAATGGGGCGCCCTGGCGCGGTCGCCACACCATAACACTCCCCTAATCCTCGTTCGGCGTAGACTGCAAGGTCATGCTTGCTGTTTCTTTGGCCCTCGCGCTGTCGTCGGCAAACGAAAGCCGGATTGCGTTCAGTTCTTGCCTCCACCAAGACAAGCCGATGCCTTTCTGGGTGGCGCTTCGCGCTACGCGCCCGGATGCCTTTTTGTGGCTAGGAGACAACGTATATGCCGACACAGACGATCGAGACAAGTTCCAGGCGTTTTATGACGGTCTCGGGGCGATCCCCGACTTTCAGGCATTTAGAGAGGAAACGCAGTACATCGCGACGTGGGATGACCACGATTACGGCCTGAATGATGGGGGAGCAAGTTTCGCCGCCCGTGACATGGCGAACGAGTTGTTCGATGAGTTCTGGAACATACCCGCCGACGAGCGAGCGAACCCCGGCGTCTATGGGGTTCGCTATCTCGAAAAAGGAGATCGAAGAATCCAGGTGATCGTGCTCGACACACGGTACTTTCGGAGCGATCTGATTCGAGTGGATGGCGCGTACCAGCCCGTTAACGAACCGGCGGCAACGATCTTAGGAGAAGCCCAATGGAGTTGGCTGGAAGCCATTCTCAAGGAGCCCGCTGATATGCGGATCGTGATGAGTAGCATCCAACTCGTTCCGGAAGACCACATCTATGAGAAGTGGGCCAACATTCCCGCCGAACGCCAGCGGTTCTTCGAACTTTTGAAATCCACGAAAGCCGAGGGCGTCATCGTGGTGAGCGGCGACCGCCACCTCGGAGAGATCAGCATGATGGATGCGGGCATCGGTTACCCGCTTTACGATGTCACGGCAAGCGGTCTGAATCAGAGCCGGATAGATTGGCGGCTCCAGGAGCCAAACCGGCATCGGGTCATGACTGTGAACTACGGAAACAACTTCGGACTGATCTCGGTGCAGTGGGGGGAAGAAGACCCTACCGTGAACCTTCAACTCATTGGGGACCAGGGCGAGATATTAGCAACCCAAGTGCTGAAACTCAGTTGGTTACGGCCGGGTCGGATTCCACCACCGCGCGGTTAGTTTCCCAATTCCAAGACTTATCCATCACGTCGCAAAAGTAAGTCTTGTTTTGATTGTTCAAGTGTGCGTGGGGGCCACTCATTCGGCGGATCGTCACTCCCGTAAGTTCTTCTAATCGCTCTGCGTGCCTTTCGGAGACCGTCGCATCCCCTTGACTGTGGAACATCACAAGGTTGGTGCCTCGGAGCGACTTGGCTTCGGCTTCACAGTTAACCGCCGCACCGGGCTTGCCGAGAAATCGCTCTCCCCAAAAGACCACGCCCGCGTGAAGGAATCGCGGCAACCTGTCTTCGGCCGCCCAATCGAGCCGCACAAAGGCACCCTCTGTCACCACTAAACGGAATCGCTTCGGGGCACGGCTGGCGGCGATCAGAGCGGTGGTGCCGCCCATGGACGCGCCGAACAGGGCGTACTCTGCGGGGCGCGCGCGCCGACGATCCAGATCATCAGCTAAAGCCAAGATATCTTCAGCTTCCCCAAACCCAAATGAAACGCCGCTTCCGGCTCCTTCTGCTTGTCCCCGCAACGCGGGAACAACAACTCCGTAGCCCCGCTCGGCGAGCGCTAAACCGAATGTTCCCATCGAGTAACGAGTGCCGCCCCGCCCGTGTAGCAGAATCACAACGCGATCGGCGGTTGTAGCCATGGGGCTCTCCCAAGTCGGCATCAGTCCAACCTCGGTTGGGATCGCGGCGACAGTCCAACCCTCGGGGGGATCTGGCGTCACTTTGCGCGTCGGATAGACGAGGTGAAAAGTGATGATATAGGTGAGCGCGGCGTACGCTACCAGCGGACTTACGAGCCCGATGATCCATGCCCAGCGCCGCCGCCTCACCTTCGACACGTACCAAATAACTGACGAAAGGGTGAATTCATTCCCGAATTGCCCCGTATCGGCCCGCGAATCGCGTAGAACAGTTCGTATGCGAAAGATGTGGATTCTCGGAGCTTTGGCGGCCGTCGCGTCGATGAGCGTTGTCGTTGCTGCGAATGCGCTTCTTTGGAAAGGAACGGCTGAACCCTTGCCAAGCGCACCCGGAACGCTTTACGACTTCACAATGGACAACATCAAGGGCGAGAAGCAACCTCTGAAGGCCTATGAAGGAAAAGTTGTCCTCGTCGTGAATGTGGCCAGCCGATGTGGCCTGACTCCCCAGTACGAGGGACTGGAGCGAATTTACGAACAATACAAGGAGAAAGGATTTGTAGTCCTCGGCTTCCCGGCCAATAACTTCAACGGACAGGAGCCAGGCACGAACGAGGAGATCCTCGAATTCTGCACCGGCAAGTACGATGTAACTTTCCCAATGTTCAGCAAGATTTCGGTAAAAGGCGAAGACATAGACCCGCTCTATAAGTGGTTGGTTGAATCCACCGGTGGAACCGATATCGAGTGGAACTTCTCAAAGTTCTTGATTGCGAAGGACGGAACGATTGCAAAGCGATTTGGTTCGCGTATCGCCCCCGATGATGCGGCCCTTATCGCCATGATTGAGGAGGAGCTAGGCAAATGAACATTCCGGGACTCGGCGACTTAGGCGATCTAAAGACGTATCGCTTCACAGCAAAAAACATCAACTGCGGTAACTGCCTCGGCAAGATTCAGCAAGCAGTGGAAGGTATTCCAGGCGTGTCGAACTTCATTGGCAACGTGGAAGAGAAGTCATTCACAGTTCAGGCGCCGGCAGCAGTAAGTGAGTCCCAGATTGCCGGAGTCGTGAAGATGATCGGCTTCGACGTCGAGCCTGCCTAACGTTCGTCGCTCCGGTACCGATCATCATCGGAGTGAGAGTCGTCCTGAATGCTGCTTTCGAACAGCTTTCTAAGACGCTCTCGCTCTTCACGCTCCTGTTCCCGCGTACGCACGTCATCAATGAACGTGTTGAACTCTGCCTGCTTTTTCTTTGCGTCTCGTCGCGCCGCGATCGTGCCCGGACGAAGTTGAATGCCGTTCACCCCCGCCACATAGAGCACACCTAAAGGCACACCCGCAAGAAAACCGGCGACTGGCTGGCCAGTGCCGACCGCAAACACAACAAGCAACATGAGGACCAGTGCGAGCCACTTCCGAGCGACCGGGAGTCCCCAAAAATGGGCCGATTCGTTCGGGGAGAGCCCGCACCAGTAGATTCCCAGGGCGGCGGCCGGAACGTAGGCTCCAGACAGCAGAACTGGGTTCGGAGCGGCGAGCAGACAGGCCGCCGGCATAACAATTCCAGCCCCGAAAACAGCGGCCCATGTGGCCACTCCGGCTTGCTTTTCGAGCATATTGCCGATCTGATAGAACCAGAGCAACAGGATGAGATCCCAGATGATGCGGGTGCCGTCGCCGATCATCCCCCACGGATACGTGAGGAAGGTCCAAGGCCGCGACATCGCCTCAATCGTGACGAACGCTAGGTTCTCAAAAAGGGGAATCTGGAACCAACTGACCACGAAGGCGACGACCAACGAAGCCAACACACCGTTGGTCAAGGTGAACGCGGTGTTCCTTCCGCCCCGGCTCTCGAATCTTGTGGATCGCATCCTTCTCCCTGTTCCTTACGGTCGGAACGATGAGTTCGGCGCAAGAGGGTGACCTATCGTGAAATCCGTTGCGCGAGGACTCATCCCGCAAGTAGTATGGGCAGAGTCGAAGATGAACTATTGGGTGATCGCAGCAGACGGCAACAAATACGGTCCGGCGGATTTGTCCGTACTCAACACTTGGATTGCTGAAGGGCGACTAAGCCCTGACTCCGAACTTGAGGTCGTAGAAACGTCACAGAGAGTCCGAGCACGAGATGTTGCTGGCTTGGTTTTCCCGACAGCCCAGCCAACGGCCCAATCCAACCCGTACGCCCCGCAGTCGCCTTCGGTCGAGACTCCACCCCAATCGTCGAATCCTTATGCCACTCCAGATCAGGGGCAGCAACCGGGGCAAGTGTACAACCCGTACAGCAACCCTTATCCGAGGCAGATGCAGTTTGGAGGGGACGACGGGAGCCAAGATGTTAAGAATGCCTACCTGTACTCAATCTTGGGATTCTTTTGTTGCGGTCCGGCAATCATCGCCGGCGTGATCAGTGCTAATAAGGGAGTGCAAAAGGGGAATCCGGGGGCTCCTACGGCTAAGACCGTTTCCATCGTGCTGCTTTGTCTGTGGCTACTCGGACTGATCGTTCAGGTCGTCATGATCGCCAACGGCGCAGGTTTCTGAGGCCGCTTCCATCGTGTAAGATGCGGCGAGAATGAACTATTGGGTTGTTGCCGCCGACGGAAACAAATTCGGGCCGGCTGATGTATCGGTACTGAACACGTGGATCGCCGAGGGTCGGTTGAATCCCGATAGTGAACTTGAGGTTGTCGAAACCAGCGAGCGAGTCCGAGCGAGAGACGTTGCCGGGCTCAATTTTCCGGCTCCGACGCAACCCGATCCCGCCCAAGCCAACCCTTACGCAGGGCAAAATTCGCCGTCCGTCGCCCAAGATAATCCGTACGCTAACCCATCTGGGGGCCAGAATCCTGCGGGCCAACCGGGGCAAGTGTACAACCCCTATAACAATCCCTATCCTCGGCAGATGCAGTACGGCGGCGACGATGGGAGCCAGGACATCAAGAACTCTTACATGTTCTCGATTATTGGATTCTTCTGCTGCGGCCCAGCGATCATCGGCGGCATTATTACGGCGAACAAAGCGATTCAAAAGGGGAACCCCGGCGGCAACACCGCTCGCACGGTAGCCATCGTGATGCTCTCAATCTGGGTGCTTCTCTTCATCGTTCGCATCATGCTGATGGTAAATGGCACCGTCTAAGTCGCCCTCAAGCAAGGTGTAGAATCCGTCGCGCATGAACTACTGGGTTGTCGCGGCGGACGGAAACAAATACGGCCCTGCTGACCTTAATGTGCTAAACGAGTGGGCGGCCCAAGGACGGCTGACTGCCGATACAATCCTTGAGGTCGTCGGAACCGGAGAGCGGCTCCACGCTCGCGACATCCCAAACCTTGCTTTACCGATCCCGCCTTCTCAACCTGCTCCACAACCATCAGTACCGACTCAGAATCCATCTACTCCCGCCGCACCATCCTCCCATCGACCGTACGATCCTCATGATCCTCTTTCGCAGCCTACGCCTCAGCATCAACCCCAACCACAAGCCAACCCCTATCAGCAGCAGGTACCAGGTCAGGTCTACAACCCTTATGACAATCCGTACCCTCGCCGATCAACTGTGGGCGGGGATGATGGAAGCAAGGAACTTACAGCGGCTTACGTTTGGGCGGGAGCAGGGTTCTTACTATCCAGTTGCTGCCTACCGATGCTCTGCTATATTCCCGCGTTTATCAACGCCAATCATGCGATCCAGAAAGGCAATCCGGGTGGTCAGACTGCCAAGACGGTCGTCATTGTATTGCTTGTCCTTTCTTTGCTCGGCGGCGGGGTCACGTTCCTTTCTATCTTGCTCCCGATCATGACGGCCGGATTCTAGGCTCACTCGGGGGGCCAACCGAAGGGATCGCTAAACATCGGATCCTCCATCATCGCCCGATCCGTCAAGGTCTTCAGAAAAGCGATTAGAGCTTCCTTCTCTTCTTGAGTGAGGTTGAGCTTTCGGGCTGGATCGTTTGTGCCCTCGTTCTCTCGCAGCCGAGGATCAAGCGTTCGTCGGGTCACCACTTGCTCGGAGTAGTGGTTCAACACTTGGTCCAACGTACTGAACCGTGCGTCGTGCATGTAAGGGGCCGTCAATTCAATGTTCCTTAGCGACGGTGCCTTGAACTGGACAGGATTCCCCGGCAGGCCGTTGTCAATCCCTTGTCGTAAAGCGCGAGAGTAGCCTCTATCTTCTACCGCAGTGCCGGGGTCTGCCGGGCGCATCCCGCTTATCATCGCCTCCGTCTGGTGGCAGTTCGCGCAACCAAGTGACCGCGCACCGTGCAGATCATAAACTTCCATCTCACTCGGCTTCAATGCACCGAACAGAGCCATCCCCCGTAGTTCATCTGCAGTCAGAACTTTATCCAAATGGTCAGGATTCTTGAGTGCCTGATCATAGCGACTTCGGTAACTGACAAGGGTTCGCTGGAACTGAGCGAGGGCAAGCGCGATGCGATCCATAGTGATCTCGTCGTCGCCAAACGCGGCCCGGAACAACGGCGGATAGAAGTCGACCTTCTCTAATTTGGTTGTTAACTCGCGCATGTCGAGCCATCCCATCTCAATTTGGTCCGCGAGAGGTCGTGTCGCTTGATCTTCAAGAGAGAATGCTCTCTCATCCCAGAACATCCGGCCGCCAAAAAAGTATCGGACGTTGATCAAGCCCATGGAGTGACGCGACGTGCGTCCCCCACGAAATCCCGCACTACGGGGCCGAGGGTCGGCGAAACCGTTGACTTGCTGATGGCAACTCGCGCACGCCACGGCGTCATTGACGGAGAGTCGCCGATCAAAGAACAGCACTCGACCTAGATTTGCGCCCCCATTGGTGATGGGGTTGTCGGACGGTGTGTTGTCGGCAAGCGCCACCGGGCCTGACGTGTAGTACTCGGGCAATTCCACTCCCTCGTAGTCGTGAGTGAGCGATCCGCGAGGCGCTAGCAATCCGTCATTGGCGGTTCTTCGCTCTTGGGCAAATCCCCATAGCAAAGGAAGCGTTGCTACCAGCCACCATGCGCCTCTCACGGCAATAGTTTAGCTCTCGGCCAGATGTCGAGCCAGGAGGCGGTGGAAGTGGTGGGTACCAACTTCTCGCTTTGGTGAATATCGACCTCGGTCATAAAAGCGAGATTGAATTCCCTTTTGAACGAGTTCAACAACCGCCTCATCTTCTCTTTCCACTCGGTCCAACGCTCCTCCTGCGCCCTCCCACATGATGTCTTCTCGCCAAACATAACCTAGAAATGACACTCGAGTGAGATCGGGCCGGATCGGCTTGACGACGTTTATGCTGAGCCCCCATGGATAGAAGTTCAGCATAAGATTCGGAAACACCCAGTAGTAGTAAGCTGAGATTCTCTGTCCGTGGTCCGGGTGATTCACCGGAAGGTCGAAGATCGTGTCATCGCCTTTTGCCACCCCCACTTGAAGCACTCCGTGGTCCCACAACTCGTAGCGATAGTCTTCGTAACTCAATGTGGCGTTGAGGTCGGCGTGAATGTACGGGATGTGAAATCCTTCCAGATAGTTGTCGCAGTAGAGAGCCCAGTGACCCTTCACCATGTAGTCACGAGTCCGGGCAGGGTGAGCGAAGAATTCGTCGAATGGGAGAAATCCGACCTTCTCGCAGATTGGCTCAAACACTTCATCGAAAGGAGACTTGGGATCCAATGAGGAGAATATCCACTTGCCCAGTACATCAAAAGCGGCCGGACGCAAGTGATCGGCTTCGCACGGAAAGCCCTCAACGCCATCAAACTCGGGCATAAACTGAAACTTTCCGTCAAGTCCGAAACGCCGTCCATGGTAACGGCAACGCAGTGAGTTCTCTACTCCTGGCCCCTCACAAACGATATTTCCTCGGTGGGTGCACACATTGCTAAGGCAATGAATCTGATCCTCTCGATCCCGGGTGAGGAGCAACGGCTCCTCCAACATACCTTCGAGATAGGTGACCGGATGTACTTGACCGGGCACCTTCACCATATCGCAGTCCCCCACAAATTGCCACGAACGAGCGAACAAAGCCTCTCGAGTTCGGTCAAACATCGCCGGGTCACGATAGAACGCCGTCGGTGGAGTACTCGCCTTCGCAATATCTGGGTCAATTTCGAACGGCATAAGGCGAGTTTAGTCGCACGAGCCAGAATTCATCAAACCCAGTGAGGTTCGCTCTCCACCTGAACGCTCGCCCGAGCCCGTACGCGCATTGCGTCTTCGAATGACATGGTCGGATTCTTATGGGTGATATCGAATACACCTGTCATGAGGTCAAAGAACCGGATGTTTTGCGTTAGTCCAGCCACAAGGTGCGATCCTGGACCAACCGCCGTCACCAGTACATGCTCGTGCGTGTGATTGCCACTCGTCCAACCAACTTTAGTATGATTGCCGTGGATCAGGGCAAGTCCCGCGTTGCGCGAACCCATCAGCGTTGAGGCCTTAAACGGCGAGTTGTTGCCCATGATCGCTACAACGGTTTCGGCTTCTTCCTTGCTCAATTCAATGCCCATCATCTCTTTGTGAACATCCACCACATGGTCAGTTGTGGGACGACTACCCATGAGGCTCATGAGAGGGGCGAAGGAACATTTGAAGTTTGCAAAGCCCTCAAGTGCCGCGGTCGTGTCGAAATACTCGTCCCCATCGCCGTTTAAGGAAGGGCCTCCACAAGCATGGTCTGATGTGATAATGACCAACGTTTCGCCGTCCGCCAACGCGAATTCTACAGCCACTTTCACCGCTTCCTCAAAAGCAATCTGATCGTAGAACATTGCGGCAAGGTCATTCGCATGTGCACCATGATCAACCTTCCCTCCTTCAATCTGAAGTAGGAAGCCGTTCGGACTCCCTTTGAGACTTCGCAATGCCACCGAAGCCATCTCGGCAAGTGTGGGCACCTTCGCGGCGATCTCCGTCGAGTTGTTTCGATCAATCGTAAAGGGGAGGTGAGAGGAATCGAAGATCCCAAGAATCTTCTGTCCCGTTGCCGCCAGTGCTTCGGATCGATTCTTAACCACTCGGTAGCCGTTGGCCGCATATTTGGAGTACAGGTCGTCTGGTGTGAAGAATGCATCGCCGCCTCCCATGAGGACATCAACGCCCGCGTCAAGGTATTTGGCGGAAATTTCTCGTTCCTTGCCACGACTATCGGTAACTACTGCAAAGCCCGCAGGTGTGGCGTGAGACATCGTTGTCGTCGTCACCAGTCCACAACGCACTCCCTTAGCGCTCGCAAGTTTTGTCAGCGAATCCAGTTCAGTGCCGTCGGGCAGGATGTTGAGTTGCCCATTCCAGATGTGGACACCGCTTCCCCAGGCCGCGCTCGCGGCCGCCGAGTCAGTGACAACCGAACTCAGCGATCGGGTCGCCTGTAAACCGTTCACGACATAGGGTTCGTTCATCAGTCCCGCCCAGTAAGACGGGTGTCCAAGCCCAGTTCGCTGGAAAACGTCGCACATAGACATGGTTTGGCTGGCCATGCCGTCAGCAACGCAAAAGATCACATTCTTGGGGGGCTTATTGCCAAGCGCGTTGCGCACCTGCGCAGAACTCATGGAGTTAAGCAGGCTGCCAGAAAGTGTGGCGAGTCCGGCGCCGAGGATCGTTCTACGTGAGAACTGCATGGGTGGAGGTCTACCCGTTCTTTGTTAAGAGGTGTTGACCTGTTGCCGCTAGTTTGCCCACTTGTAGCCAAATCCACGCATTGTCTTAATGGGAGATTCTGAGCCGAGCGCCGCAATCTTGTTTCGGAGCCGGTAGATCAGCACTTCAAGACTGTTACTGTTGAACTCAATGTCGTAGCCCCAAATCTCATCGAACAACTGCTCCCGACTCACGGCTTTGCCGGCGTTCTTGATCAGAAAAACGATGATTCGGAATTCCGTATCCGTAAGATCAAGGGTCGTCCCGGCGCAAGTCACCGTTCGGGCACCTTCATCTACTATGAAATCGCCACTTATATGGGCAGAACTCGCATTGGGCTCCGCGTATTCCTGTGTCCGGCGCAGCAGAGCACGGACGCGGGCTACAAGTTCATGGCCGTCGAACGGCTTAGGCAAATAATCGTCGGCCCCGGACTCCAAACCAAGAACCTTGTCAATCGCTTGGCTACGCGATGTGAGCATCAGGATGGGGAACACGAATCGGGAACGAATTCGTCGGCAAAGGGCAACTCCGTCTTGATCTGGCAATCCGAGATCAAGAAGAGCGAGTTGCGGTGCCCCTTGCTCAATGGTACGCCATGCATCCCCGGCAGTCGCGGCATGTTCGACTTCAAAACCCTGTTCCACCAACAATCGCGCCACACTTCGAGCCAAGAAGTGGTCGTCATCAATGATCAGAACGCGAGGCTTTAGGCTTTCGGCAACCATACGTGGAATGTCGCCCCCTCCCCAAGCGTGCTCTGCACTGTGATTTGCCCCTCACATTCTTTGGCGATCTGTTGCGCCGAATACAAGCCAAGTCCAAATCCATCCTGCCGCGTAGATGCGAATGGCTCAAAGAGCTTCTCAACCTGGTCTTCGGAAAGACCAGGACCAGAATCGCTAATACTCGTTGTCACACCCTTTCCATCCGCTTTCACCTTCACCCTAAGTACTCCGCTCCGCCCCATGGCCTGAACGGCATTCAAAATGAGGTTGACGAAAAGGTGATCAAGGCGAGCAGGATCGGCCAAGACCGGTGGCAGGTCACTTGGAACTTCCGCTTCAACCTTGATCTTGGCGATGGACGCGTGCGGTTCCAGCAGGCTTAGCACTCGGTGGAGCGAATCGTGAAGGTCGACTGAGGCCTTCATCACTCGGCTTGGCTTTGCGTACGAAAGAAGGCGGTGAGCGAGAAGAGAGAATCGGTCAATGTGCTTTTCAATCGCGTCCGGCCCTGCGTCTAAGTCAAGTTTCATCGCCGTGAGGATGTTGCGAATGTCGTGGGCAACTGCTGCCGAAAGCGTGCCTGTTACCGCGAGCTTTTCATTTCTGATTGCCCTCGCTTGGGCCTCTTCAAGGTCGGTCTCAAGGCCAGAGATGTACCGTTCACGTTCCAGTTCGCTACTGATTCTCATGGCGACGAGACGTAGCAAGTTGAGGTCGTCGGTCTCAAGAATTTCACTCGAATTGGAATCGAGAATGCACAGCGTGCCAATCACCTCACCATTTGGTGAGTGAATGGGTGTACCCGCGTACCGTGTGAGACCCACTTGGAACGGAAGTAACTCTCGGTAGCGGTCGTCTTGTCGGGCATCCTGGATAATGATCGGGCCCTCAGCGAGACAGAACTGACAATAGGCATCAGTAGACCGATTACCTTTCATCTCAAGCGCTGGATTCCCCGGGGGTGCACCGATGGCGCGGAACTCCATGTAATCGTCCGATCGGATACTGAGAAAGCACATTGAGTCATAAAAAGAAGCCACTTCGTTGACGAGTTGTTTGTAAACCTTCTTAGGGTCGGGATCCGAAAGCAAACTCGTGTCCTGAAGGAGTTGGCTCCGCTTTCGGCGCCGTTCCTCTTCCGTGATATCAAGGAATGTCCAAATACGCGCCACGGACTTTCCGGACTCATCCCAAACCGGGCCAGTATATCGGCGGACGACACGCTTGGGCTCGATTAGTTCAAGCTTGTCATCTTGGATATGGCGATCGTTCGCATATACTTCCTGCAGGTTTTCTTCCCATTGGGCGAGGTTAGGAATGCGATCCGCCACCATGCGCCGTACCGATTTTGAGTCGTTGAGAACCACAACGCTTGGGTCAATATTCCAGATTTCGCCAAACCGCTCGTTACAGGCCAGTGTCGTGTGATGGAGGTCGGTAATCATCACGCCATGATCCGTCGCCGCCAATGCTGCGATAAGCAAGTTCGTCACTTGCTCCCCGATGTCGGGGCGAATGAGGACATGTTCACCTCCGGGCACAACCATCATTATCGCGACTTCAACCTCTCCACTAGTTCATACAACACCAAATCGTTCCAAATCTGAACGAGAGATGAACGCGCTCTACTACTCAGTCACTTGATGGATTGGTTGAGTTCGTACATGGCTAGAGCGCGCGAGGCAGAAGCTTGGTCGATAAGTTTCCGCGGACCGGTACTTGGAGAAACTCCCCACCGCCGCCCAAAGTTCCCGGTGTCATCTCTCCCCCGCAGAAGGGCACCAATCGCTCGCTCAGCATCAAAAATGTTGGGGTCTAGGTTCTCGAATAGAAGGTGAGCGAATGGCAACTCGTCGTCAATCGAACCATCTTCTTTCACCCAGCGATGGATGCAGGCCGCTTCAAGCAATTCGGCGTCCTTGTCGTATCCCTCGCCTGGAGCAATCTCGCTCAATTGCTTTGCCGCACGCAACATCAGGGCGGAGTTATACGACCACTTCGTTTGGTTTATGCGGCCGTCTTTGCCGATGGCATCCCAATACAAGTGATCGCGGGGATCTTGTAGGTGCTTCTTAGTCCAGCCGTAGATTCGCTTCGCATCCTCCAAGAGGGACTGCTCCCGCGTATGTTCGTAAACGGCGAGGCTCGCCGCCGCTGCCGGGCCGTTGCTACATGTGTTCTTTGAAGGCTTATCGATCTCCCGCCAATAGATCCCGCCGCCCAGCGTAGAGTCTTCTCCACTCATCACATACCGAAGCGCTTGTTTAGCCTGGTTCAACCACCGTTCTTCACCTGTGATCTCATAACCTTCCACAAGGGCCATGACCATCCACGCGTTGTCATCGTAATATCGGTCGTTTGGGAAAGGGGGACCGGGCAGCACATCAAACCCCGCGTAAGGTCCGACTGGATTCCAATAAGTCATCGCTGCTTCTAACCGGTTTCTGAGCCGAGGGATGTTTTCGGGATTCAGCTTAGCTAATGCATTCTCAGCGGACAGGGCGACCCCTAAACTCCAATTGAACGCGATTCCGCTGTTGTCAACGTTTGTTTCCTTCAGAAATCCGGGCTTCTCGGCAGCGTATCGCTCCAATACCGAACCCCAAACGGACGCGGCGGTAGAGGGGTTTTGCATGAGTACCAGTAATGCCGCCGAAAGCAACATGAGAAAAGTAGGTTACTCAGAAACTTAGGCCGCTGCCTCCTCATCGCGCTTTTTGGAAATCCATTCCGGGCCACAACTGAGCTTCTTTGCGAGTGGCGACTTCGGATCAACTATCCGCCAAAATGGGGTCGCGTCATTTCCGTCTTCGCCGGACTCAAGGCTACATTCCGCGACAATGCGAGTGAAGATTCCCGCCGTAAGGGGGCAACAAACGACCGCTCCGTGTCGAGTTGCCAAATCATCGCGCATTTGAACCATGGTTACGGTCTTACCAAAAGGGATCGTGCGGATGTACTGGTCAATCTCTTCCGGGCTGCTGATCAACATCTTGTCTCCCGGTTGCATCCCCATAGCAGCCTTGTCCATCGTGATCAGCGTCGGTGGCTTGCCGTTCTCGAATTTCTCGCGCCAAGTTTTCTTTGCCATCTCACTCGATTCTAACAAAAAGGGGCGACGCGTGATGTCACTCGCGCCGCCAAAGCAAATCGTAGATTTCTCTACGCCCGTCGCCGACGGAGCAATAGTGCCCCTAAACCTAGCGCGACCAACGTGGCAGGCTCGGGAACGGCTTGTTCACCGAAGACAATGTTATCGGCGGCAATGTCATCGTTTAGGCTGCCAAGGTTTCGGGCGTCGACGGTGATCTTCAGTGAACTAGCGACCAACGGAGAAGATGTAAAGTCAAATGCCGTCCGCGTGGTTTTTGAAACCGTGCCGTTCGTTTGTGAGAAAAGCGCATTGTTCGAAGCATCGGTCACAGTGATGCTCTGCACCGTCGGATCAGAAGAGAACGCCGAAGTGTATGCGGCGAGATCAAACGAATAGAGAACCACGTCTATCCCTGCACCGGCGGAGAGAGTGATCGTGAGGATTCCCGCGTTATCCTGATCCTCAAAGAGTACGTTCGTCATATCCCCGTAGCCCGTCGTCCAAAGAGCGGGATCTCCTGTACCGTATTGAGCACTCACGTTCGGAGTGAATCCCTCGGCGCCCACTCCATAATGGAAACCACCCATCGTCGTGGCCGTAACGTTGTCCCCGTAGGCTTGATTCATATTTTGGAAGTTGCTGATTCCGTCGATATCAAACGTTAAGATCGTCGCTTGCGACGCGACTGCCAATGCTAAGATTGCGGTTGAAAACGTGGTTCGCAATTTCATTTTCTCTCCTCATGCGAGGGTAGACCCTCTTCATTCAACCTACCTGACACAATCATTGACTGTCCCCGGAGTTCGTAGACCCCAAGTTCACAATGTCATTATTTTTCACGACAATCTAGTATTTTTACCTAGATGATCCACAACTCCCCCACTCACCAGTTTCTCAAAGGACGGCTTGCGGTCGTGCGTCAAGATTTAGTCGAGGCCGTCGATCGACTCACCGACGATATGCTTGAGTGGGCTCCAGCAAAAGGTATGCGCACGATCGGGGGTCAACTTCAGGAGATCGCCGCCACGGAGTTGCAGGAGCATGCCCTACTCAAGCAACTCTCGAATCCCAATTACGACGATGCCTTTCGTCGCGCTAAGCGGAACTCGGTGGAAGAGTACCGGAGACTCTTGCTTGAGGTGCGCAACGAAACAATCGCGCTGATTGATGGTTGGAGCGAAGACGATCTGAATGAGAGAGTCCCCGTACCAACCAATTGGTTTGAAGGACTGGGCCAAGACGATGTCCCACGTGCGGAGATCATTCGCTCCCTCGCGGCTCATGAGTGGTATCACACGGGCCAACTTGTTTCGTATTTGTGGACCCGAGGGGATGATCCGTACAAATGGTGACATTTCGCGGAATTACCATTGTAATTGGCTAATTCTTGATTGGTAACATCCGCTGACGATGGAATACATGGTCATCGCAACGGATGGCAATGAATACGGCCCGGTGGACTACACGATGCTCTCGCAATGGGTGCTAGAAAAGCGAGTACTAGCCGACTCGCATGTAAAACAGATCTCCACCGGGCGGATTGTCCGCGCTGATGCTTTCCGTGACTTATTCCCAGTCATGCCATCCCCTCAAGTCCAAGAAAACGCTGTTTTGGCCCCGTCTTTACCAGCCGTCGATCCAGTGGCCAATCCTTACGCTGCGGCCTCTGGTGCTCGCTACCATCAGCCCACTCAACATTCGGTCCGTCATCAATCGATTGATGATTCCTCCACTCTTGGAGCCTTATGGTGAGTGATCGGCCGATGCGTACTTGCTGTCATTTCTGTGTTCCTCTTGCGTGGCGTCGGTTTGATCTTTTGGGGGTACGCAACTTATAGCGCCGTTCAGCTAAAGCAGGCCGATAGCAAGTACGGAATTCCTGCTCTGATCGTCTGCGGCATCACATTGATCGCCGTCGCATTCGCGTGGATCATGCGAGTACGTTTAGTCGATCAGGGTTCAACGGCATAACTGTTCGCGTTTTATGCTGCAACGATGCTCCGCGCATCCCGTAGGTAGTCTTGATGTGATTTGGGCTTGCTCCCGAATCACTTCGCCATATGCTTTCCCTCGAGCGGATTGAGTTTCTCCTCATCATCGCGGCCGTAGTTGCCCTGATCGCAAGACGAATTCGTTTACCCTACACCGTTGGTCTCGTAGTCGCCGGCGGCATCATGGGCGCAATCGGACTTCTCAAGGGATATTCGTTGACAAAGGAGCTGATTTTCACTTCAATCTTGCCTCCACTCGTTTTTGAGGCGGCCTTCTTCCTCCATTGGAAGGAACTCAAAAAAAATCTCGTTCCCGTTCTGGTCTTGGCTTCCGTAGGAGTTGTGATCTCAGCCGCCGCCGTTGGCTTTGCTATGTCAAATCTGGTGGGCTGGACCCTGCCCGCCGCCCTCATTTTTGGCGCATTGATCGCCGCAACCGACCCCGTTTCGGTGATAGCGATGTTCAAAGAGTTAAAGGTCAAGGGTCGGCTTCGCATCCTTGTGGAGGCCGAGAGTCTTTTCAATGATGGCTTTGCAGCGGTTCTCTTTAGCATTCTCGGCGTTTGGGCGGCGGGAGCGCACGTGGATGCCGCTCATGTTTCAATCGATCTCATCCGCGAGATTGGAGGCGGCGTGATTTGCGGCGCTATCGTTGCCGGAATCGCCCTGTATCTGGCGGGGCGGACGGAAGACCATTTGGTTGAATTAACGTTCACCGCAGTGGCTGCATTTGGATCCTTCTTGCTCGCGCAACACTTCCATGCTTCTGGTGTCTTGGCGGTTCTGGTTGCTGGCCTCATGATTGGCAACCTTGGACATATTGGTGCGATCACCGATGCGGGCCGAGAAGCCGTAGGCGCATTCTGGGAATTCGGAGCCTTCGTAGCGAATAGCATTGTTTTTCTCCTCATCGGAGTTCAAGAACAGGCGCTCGGCAAGGTACTGGTCGAGAATCTCGACGTGATTGGTTGGGCAATTCTCATGTCCCTGGTGGGTCGTGCCGCTTCGGTCTACATTCTTTCGCTTCTCTTCCGGACCACCGAGCATCGAATTGAGTTGCCCCAACAGCATGTCCTATTCTGGGGCGGGCTAAAAGGTGCGCTCGCACTAGCGCTCGCCTACGGACTCCCTGAAAACCTTCCTCAACGAGACGAGATCATCGCCGTTGCATTTGGCGTCGTGGCTTTCTCAGTCATTGTACAGGGCCTTACGATGGGACCACTTATGGCGAGATTGGGCTTGCTTGGCGAAAGATCAGAACCTAGCTCAAGTTCCTGAAGAGTGCAGTAAGATCCGAGAATGAGAGTCATCAACCAGCCGGATTACGAGTTATCTGACGCCGCATGCGAAGAGGCGACCGGAAAAACCATGAAGGAGTGGTTTGCCGCCCTCGACGATCGCGATGGACTGAAGGCAGGACGGCGAGACAATGGACAGTTTCTCAACGCAGAGGGT
>JAHBTC010000027.1 GCA_019638835.1 Fimbriimonadaceae bacterium | reverse complement strand
ATGCCGACATGAAGTCACGGATCATCGGTCGTGAGGGACGGAACATTCGGACGTTCACCCAAATCACTGGGGTTGACCTTTTAGTTGATGAGAGCGATGAGCGGGTAACGCTGAGTTCATTTGATCCCATACGACGGGAGCGAGCCCGTCTCGTTCTTCTCAACTTGATGGCTGACGGACGAATTCACCCTGGTCGCATCGAAGAGCTTTGGCATTCAAGTGAATCCATGCTGGACGAAGCGGCCCACGAAGCGGGCAAGCAAGCCACGAATCGCGTCGGCGTTGCGATTCCGTCAGATGACGTGCTTACTCAATTGGGGCGTCTCCAGTTTCGCGTCAGCATGAATCAAAATGTTTTCAACCATTCGGTTGAGGTTGCGCAACTTTGTTCGATGATTGCGGGAGAGTTGGGACTCGATACGAGAACTGCAACCCTTGCAGGGTTGCTCCATGACATCGGTAAGGCGATTCCCGATGCCAACAAAACGCATGCGCTCGCCGGGGCTGATTTCCTGGAGTCGAACGGCTTTGTCCCGGAAGTCGTCAACGCTGTTGCGGCTCATCACCGAGAGGTGGCGGCGACAAGCCCATACGCGCATTTAGTGATCGCGGCGGATGCCCTTAGCGCTTCTCGTCCAGGTGCCCGGCAAGAGAAACCGGGGCGGTTCTCGGAGAGACTAGAGTCGCTAGAGGAGATAGCGATGGGTTTTCAGGGAGTCGATCGGGCGTTTGCGCTCCAGGCGGGACGGGAACTGAGGGTTTTTGTCCGCCCGGAAGAGATGAATGACGAGGCATGTCAGCGACTTGCCCACCAGATCGCCCGGGTTCTTCGGCAAAGGCAGACGAACAGTAAGCCTATGCGCGTGACGGTTGTTCGGGAAGCCCACTTCAGCGAGAGCGTGGGATGAGCACTTACAACATCGTTTTCCTGGGCGATATCGTAGGGCGCCCTGGTCGCGAGGCCGTGAAGGCTGCCTTACCGACTCTAAGGGAGCGTTACAAACCGCGGTTCATCATTGCCAACGCCGAGAATTCGGCCGCCGGAATCGGAATCACGCCTGCGATTGCGGATGAGATCCTTAGCTGGGGAATTGACGCTCTCACCCTCGGTAATCATGCCTTTGACAAGCGAGAGATGTTGCAAGGCTGGGAGAACTCCCGACCCGTAGTCCGGCCTCACAACTTGCCCAAGCGAACACCAGGTACAGGGCTCATCGAGATTGAACGGGATGGAACGAGGCTTGCCATCATCAATCTTTGTGGCCGAGTGTTCCTTAATGGATACGACGATCCGTTCCGCGCGATTGATGAACTGAAGACTGCGATTTCGACGCCACACGTTTTTCTTGACTTTCATGCGGAAGCCACAAGTGAGAAAATTGCGATGGGATATCACTGTTCTGGTTGGGCAACTGCCGTGATCGGTACGCACACGCACGTTCCCACCGCAGACTCGCGGATTCTTGATGGAGGGACGGCTTATCAGTCAGATACAGGGATGTGCGGTCCGTACGATGGGGTTCTCGGGATGGATCGGAGCCGCGTTTTGCAGAGATTTCTCACAAGTCTTCCCGTTAGGTTTGAAGTTCACGATGGGCCTGGTGTAATCTCTGGGGTGCGGATAAACGTTGAATCCGTAAGCGGTCGGGCGTTGAGCATTGAGCGATTCGGCGGACCAGAACGAGGAAATTTGGAATGAAGTGGATCACCACGGCCTTGGCGGCACTTGCATTGATGGGATCAGCCATCGGGCAACAGAAACTCTACGACGGCACTCGCGCCCTCGGGGACCAGAGCGTCGCCGTCGAGGGGTGGGGTAGCGGAATCATCACCGAGACGACAGAAGCGGCCTTTGAGGGAACTGCGAGTCTCCGCGTGAGCACCCGCAACTTCTTCCAGGGCGGAACGATCAAGTTCGGCAATGGAGTGAATCTTGCCAGCGCATACGGCAATCGCTCCAACCTTTTGATGTTCGTATTCAATCTTCCCGGAGCATCGGGAACAGCGACGGGTGCGGGCGGTCGCACTGGTGGCCCCGGAGCAGGTTCGGCAGGGGGCGGCGGAAGCAGTTCGGGTACTGCCGATGACGGCGGCGGACGCCCCGGTGGCGGTCGCGGCGGACAAGCAACTACCACGGCGACGAATCCCGCCGGTGTAGACCGGATTCGCGTGATCATCACCACGACCGATGGCCTCAAATCCGAGGCTTATCTGGAAATGGCGGACACGGTTGCCGACCAGCGTGGTTGGCGACGTGCCGGTATCCCCTTGCAAGCAATCACCGGGTTTGCACGAACCAACAAGACGATTCAATCCATCGCTCTCGCGGCAGACGAAGCCACTACGTTCTACGTAGGTTCGATTTCGATCCTTGAGGATTCAACTCCGATCACTGCCGATCTCCCTATGAATGACACCATGAACATTGGTACCGGCGACACCATCATCTTCCAGGCCAGCGGCCAAGGTGGTGCCACGAAGCTGATCTACGAATGGGACTTCGACGATAAGGACGGCATCCAAGCCGATGCTGAAGGGCGCGCGGTTCGACATCGATTCCGCACTCCTGGAACATACACGGTCACGGTTGTTGTGCGCGATGCATACGGACTGAAAGAACCGTTCCGTCGCACAATGACGGTCACGGTCAACTAAATCAGCGTCCGCTGTGGCAAGATAGCCTCATGCGCGCCCGGGTCATCACCTCTTTGGTGGCCATTGCCATCGGTCTGGGCGCGCTAGGCTGGAACAATCCAATTGGGATTTATGTTCTTGCTTCACTCGTGCTCATACGGGCGATGGTGGAACTTCATCGCCTCTTTCCTTGGCCCGGAAAGTCAATCTGGTCGTGGGGCATCGCCGCCGGAACGGTGGCATGGGGTGCGCTTTGCTCGCTTGACATGGTCCCCCCCATTGCCGCTCTACTCACCTTTGTGGGAGCCGGTGGTCTCATCGCGGCGGCACGCCTTCAGAAGGTCGGCTTAGGATCGCTATTGGGGGCGATTTGGATCGCTGCACCCGTGATCATGATGATGCGGTTGCATCAGTATGGCGACGACGCCCAGATTTGGTCACTCCGGTTTGTCATGCTCCTCCTCATGCCACTCTGGGGAGGGGATTCGCTGGCGCTGTTTGTTGGCAAACAGTGGGGCAAGCACCCTATGGCTCCCGAGATCAGCCCTGGCAAGACTTGGGAAGGCGCATTGGGTCACCTCATCGGTTGCATGATCGGCTCGTTTCTTTATACATCTCTGGCGGGAGTCCCCCATTGGGTCGCAATCATGGTGGGTCTGACAGCGAGTGTCATCGGTCAACTCGGAGACTTGGTACAAAGCTATGCAAAGCGCTCTGCCGGGCTAAAAGACTCAGGTCAATTGCTCCCCGGTCACGGGGGATTATTAGACCGACTTGATTCGACGCTTCTCTCAGCCCCGGTCACAGCTACCCTCGTAACGTTTCTCTACTTTTTTAGCGAGGCATCACGTTGAACTACTCGATTGAGACGAAGCAACTCCGGAAGGCATTTACTTCCGTGAAGAAGGTGCCGGGGGTGATGGGTTCAGTGAAGGGGCTTTTTTCTCGGGAGAAGACCGAGAAGGTTGCGGTGTCTGGCCTTGATCTTGAGATCCGACCGGGTGAGTTCGTGGGCTTCCTTGGCCCCAATGGAGCCGGAAAGACGACGACAATCAAGATGCTAACGGGCATCATCTTCCCCACCAGTGGGGAAGCCAGCGTATTGGGGTTCAAGCCTTCCGAACGAAGCCCTGATCTGTTGCGACAGATTGCGCTCGTTATGGGGAACCGGCAACAGTTGTGGTGGGATCTTCCGGCGCGTGAGAGCTTTACGGTGCTCCAAAAGGTATACGACGTCCCCTATCCGGACTATGAGCGGCGGCTCGCACGGTTGGTCCGGGATCTTGACCTAGAAGACAAGTTAGATCAGCAAGTTCGCAAAATGAGTCTGGGCGAACGCATGAAGTGCGAACTCGTGGCCGCAATGCTCCACAACCCGAAAGTTGTCTTCCTCGACGAACCCACGATCGGGCTCGACGTAGTTAGCCAGCAACGAATCCGCGCGTTCCTGAAAGAGTTCAACCAGGCCGAGGGGTGCACGGTGGTGTTGACCAGTCACTACATGCAGGATGTCGAGGAATTATGTGACCGCGTTGTCGTGATCAATCACGGGGACAAGGTGTACGACGGAACCCTGGCTGCCCTAAAGGGCCAGTATGCGCCTTCGCGCCGCGTCAGGGTAGTTCTCTCGGGAGATGCGGAAAATCCGCCACTTCCCCAAGGCGTACGCCTGGTGGAATCTGATGGCCCACAGTTGCTTCTCGATGTACCAGCGGAACAGGTCGCTCGCATCACCGGACAACTTCTTCAAGAGTTGCCCGTCGCCGACCTCTCTTTGGAAGAGGTTGATATCGAGGAGATCATCTCTCAACTCTTTGCCGACAGCCGCCCAAATGTTTCACGTGAAACATTGGCAGAAGACCCCGTCGCCTAAGATCGGTCGATGAAGCGCAAGTAGAATTCTCTTGCTTCCATGACACGGAAGCGAGGACGCATGAAGTTGCAAGCAATAGAAGGTGCCTACGCGGCACAGGAACTCGAGCAGCGATGGTACGCCGCGTGGGAAGCCGCCGGGCTATTTGAAGCGAACATCCAACCCGACAAGCCTGTTTACTCGATTACCATCCCCCCGCCGAACATCACGGGATCTCTCCACATGGGCCACGCCCTCTGCTATCCGCTTCAGGATTTGCTCGGTCGTTACAAGCGTATGCGGGGGTTTGATGTCTTGATTCTTCCGGGGTTAGATCACGCTGGCATCGCCACACAAAGTGTTGTAGAAAAGCAACTGAAGAAGGAGGGTTCCAGCGGCGTCAAGATTGGGCGGGACGCATTTCTTGACCGCGTGTGGAAGTGGCGAGATGAGAGCGGTGGAACGATTCTGGAGCAGTTCCGGCGACTTGGCCTTGGGTTCGACTGGGGTCGGGAGCGGTTCACGCTTGACGAAAAGTACGCCGATGCCGTACTGAAAGTATTTATTGACTGGTTCGATCGTGGATTGATTTACAAAGGTCTGCGCGTAGTGAACTGGGATCCAGTTCTGCAGACCAGCGTAAGCGACATCGAAACCGAGCGACGCGACATAAAGGGCAACCTATATCACATCCGGTACCCGTTTGCTGATGGCAGCGGACACGTGACGATCGCTACTACGCGACCAGAAACGATGCTCGCCGACGTTGCCGTGGCTGTTCATCCGAGCGACAAGCGCTATACCCAACTCATTGGCAAGAAGATCACACTTCCGCTGGTGGGACGAGAGATCCCGTTGGTCGCTGACCCGTATCCCGATCCCGCTTTCGGTACCGGGGCGGTGAAGATCACGCCAGGACACGATGCCAATGATTTCGAAGTCGGTGTTAGACAAGAACTTGAGACGTTAGTCATCTTCGACCCGACGGGCAAGGTGAATGCGGAGGGCCCTTACTTCGGACTGGACCGCAAGGTCGCTCGCGACCGGGTGGTTGCCGATCTCGAATCTGGCGGATTTTTGGAGAAGATTGAGCCTCACGACATCGCCCTCGTCGTGAGCCAACGTAGCGGAGAGCCTGTCGAGCCGCTTGCCAGCGAGCAATGGTTCGTGCGCCAGTCAGAACTAGCGAAGCCAGCCGCCGACGCCACGCGCGAGGGACGTATCAAGTTTGTGCCCGAGAGATATGCGGAAGAGTTCACCGAGTGGCTGGACAACATCCGCGACTGGTGCATCAGCCGGCAACTCTGGTGGGGTCACCGCATTCCGGTCTACTACACCGAAGACGGTGAGGCATTCGCGGCCCTCAATCAGGCCGACGCAGAGCGCAAAGCGGGCCGCCCCATCGTTCGGCAGGACGACGACGTACTTGACACATGGTTCAGCAGCGGCCTCTGGCCGTTTGCGACGCTCGGATGGCCCGACCAGACTCCTGAACTTGAGCGTTACTATCCCACGAGTGTGCTCGTAACGAGCCGAGACATCTTGTACTTGTGGGTAGCCCGGATGGCCATGATGGGGCTGGATTTCCTGAAGGAGATCCCCTTTAGTGAGGTCTACATCTACGCGACCATCCTCACCAAGGACGGTAAGCGCATGAGCAAGAGCCTCGGGACGGGGATTGATCCACTTGAGGTGATCGAAACCAAAGGGGCAGACGCACTCCGTCACGGGCTCTTTAGCCAAACGGGATACAACCAGGCGATCCGCTATGACGAGAAGCGGGCGATAGAGTCCGGACACTTCTGCAACAAGATCTGGAATGCCTCTCGCTTCATTCAGAAGAACTTAGAGGGTTATAAGGGAGACGAGCCAGCGGAATTTGACACCGTAGACCGGTGGATTTTAAGTAGGCTCGCCGAGACGACCCAGAAGGTTACGGAGGCGATTGACGCTTATCACATCCAGGCGGCGAGCGAGGCCCTCTACGAGTTTTTCTGGTATGAGTTTGCGGATTGGTACATCGAAGCAAGCAAACCTAGACTTGCCGATCCCGCACAACGTCACGTCCCCCAATGGGTGCTCATGCGTTGTCTCGACGTGTTTTTGAGGCTGCTTCATCCGTTTCTGCCCTTCATTTCAGAGGAACTTGCGCATCGGATGGGATTCGTGGCGGACGGTGACTTCCTCCTCAAACAATCATGGCCAGAAGCAGCGCTGATGCTAAGTGATAAGGCCGCTGAGAGCCAGGTGAATGGCTGGATCGAGCAAGTACGTGGAGTCCGCGCACTCCGGGCCGAGCTCGGAATCGCGGCGATGAAGACGCTCCCGACGCTGTTTGTTGCTGGCGACCTCAGTTCAGGCGCGGATTTTGTGGCGAGTCAAGCGTGGTTCACTTCACTGGAACCCGGATCGCCAACAGGCGTTGCCGTTTCTACAACGGTGGGCGGCGTCGACTTCCACTTGCCGGTTGAGGGGCTCGTCGACACTGAGTCCGAACTCGCCCGGCTTCGAAAAGAGCAAGAGAAACTCGGGGCCGAGCGCTCCAAGATCTCCCAGAGGCTGGACAGCCCTGACTTTGTGTCTCGGGCGAAGCCCGAGGTCATTGAGCGTGACCGATCGAGAGTCGCGGAGATTGACTCAATCCTTGAGAAGACCTCCGAGCGGATCACATTGTTCGGCGGATAAGGCGACCATTCTCAAGAATAAAGCGCACCGGCCCATCGCGGTCGGTGCGCGCTATCTTTGCCCCGAACCGCTCCACGCGTTCCAGAGCGACTTCGTCCGGGTGGCCGTAGCCATTGCCGCGACCGCAACTAAAGACCACCCACTGAGGGTTTGAGAGGTCCAGGAATTCGTCGCCGGTACTCCCCCGGCTACCGTGGTGTCCGGCCTTGATAATGTTTGCGTTTGCAACAATCTCCCTCGGCAAGAGTCGCTCGCCCGCGATTGATAGGTCGGCGGTGAGAAGTACGGATTGGCCGTTTGCCTCGGCCCGAATCACGACGCCACCGGCATTGTCATTTGTCGCACTCTGATTGGCATAGGTTGTGAGCGTCCATTCGCCGACTCGAATGTTTCCACTTATGACCTCGCACTCTGGCAGATCATCCACGAATTGAGGCGCAGTGAAGACTCGATCAACGGGGATACGGCGACGAAGTCCTTCCAGTCCACCTGTATGGTCTAGATCGGGATGGGTAAGTATGACCGCATCAAGGTAGCCCACGCCAAGACGGCGTAGCTGCGGAGCGATAAGACGTTCCCCCGCGCTGTAATCGCCTTGCGCTGGCCCCGTGTCTACCAGCAATGCGGACCCTCGGGATCGGATCAAGATTGCATCTCCTTGCCCGACCTGCAAGAATACGATATCCGTTGTTTGATTTAGGTTAAGCCTAGTAACATATAATGAACCGAGCCACAACGCCGTGATGACACAGACTGGTAGCCATCGAGGAATCATCGTTCGGCCTCCCGCCTTCGAATGCGATACGCAAAGAAGCCCGATAGCCACGTCGCACCAATCCACTCTGCCGCAAACCATGGAACCTGCGCAACTGCTCCAGGGAGTTGGGCCACCCATTGAGTGACTCCGGCTACATATCCCGCTAAACCGATGGCAAAGAAGGAGACAACCGGTATTCCGGCGAACGGCAAGGAGAACATGAGCACCGGAAGAACGGGCAGCACTAAGAGATTCGCTAACAAGCCAAAGATTGCCACTTCCCCAAAATGATAAGCGATGAGAGGTAGCGTTCCTAAATAAGCAACAGAAGATGCAACCACGAGTGCCCTAAGCGATTCCATCAAGTCGCCCCAAGAGCGCCAAGGTGTCGGGGTGCCTATGCCTTGGGGAACGCCAAAAATCAATGCCCCCACGGCGACGACGGACAGTTGAAATCCAAGATCGTGAAGCAAAGTGGGCCAAATCAAGAGGGGAACCCCGGCCGTGACCGCCCAAGTTGTGATTGCGTCGGGCACACGCCGCACAAACGGCGGTAAGGAGAGGATCGCAGCCATAACGACGGCCCGAACGATGGGGGGACGGAATCCAGCCGCCACCGCAAAGACGCTCAGCAAAAGGATGAGGAGGAACACACGCCCCGCGCGTGGAATGGGGAGCCATTGGATCAAGGGTGCCAGTAGTAGTCCGAGCAGAACGACGTGCGCCCCCGACGCGGCCACGATGTGCAAGGTTCCGGAAGCCCGTAAGGAGCGACTCGTTTGGTCGTCGAGATCTGCCGTTTGGTTTAGGAGAAGTGCCCGGCCAAGTGCAGCAGCCCCCTCGGGCATGGTGCGGTCTAATTGGTCGCCGAATGCCCGGGTCATATTGGCAACCTGCGGTAGGGGCCACGGTCCGTCGCGGATAACTTCAACGGTGTCAACGGACATGCGGCCCGCCGTCGCCAGTCCCGGTGGATCGGCTTCGCTGGAGGGCCGCAAGCGTCCCTGTACCCGCACTTGCGCACCCCAACTGAACGGCACAGTGGCTTCGCTCCGGACGATCACCGGGCCGCGATCCGTATCGAGTCGGAACCGCATTCCCCCATCGCTGGGCATTGGCACGGCTCCTATTCGACCCTCTATCACTGCCTCTTTGGCTTCAAAAAACAGGTCAATCGGTGTTGCCGGGCGCAACAGAGCCCCAACGAGCCCTGCGAAAAGCGACAAACCCACGAGTATCCGGGAGTCACGGATTAGGGCGACAATTGCCGCGATCCACAAGAGCGAGAACCACGACCATGTACAGCAAAGTCCTGCGACATAGCAGGCGAGAACTATCGCGAGGGGACGCGAGGTAAGCGCCGCCCGCTCCACCGCTTAGGGTTCCCCGCGACGAGGCGGCTGAACGCTGATACGGACAGCGGTGAACAGGGGTGGATCTTCAGGGAATCGCTCATTCAACCGGTGCACAAGGAGTGCGGCCTGCATCCGCAAGTCAGACGCGAGTGCAGTCGAAGCACAGGAGAGCACGAGCGTCCCCCGGTCGTAATCAGAGACGGAAACCCCGCGCGCAACGCGATCATCAAGGAACTCGCCGATGCTGCGAGCGGCGTTCATGGCGCGGGCGGCGCGCACGAGACCGGGCCGGCCAATCGCCTTTTCCAGCATCTCGTGGGCTTTCTTCATCGCCATGAGTTCATGTCCTCGCGTAGGTGCCCGAATCTACCCGGTAAACAAACGTGGCGGCCTCCGCCAACGGCCCCGCGAGCCCCACCTCAGTACAGGTCAAGACAACCTGTCCGGCCAGGTCCAATACCGAGCCGAGAAGCCTTCCACGCCGCCCTTCATCAAGGTCGCTGAACACATCATCAAGAAGCAAAACCGGCTTCGGCTCGTCCCGTTTGCTGAGGTACTGGAGAACCGCCAACTTGTAGGCGATCACGGCCGTCCGTTGTTGACCTTGACTCCCGTAAAGGCGCGCGTCGGTATCACGCACCGTGATCGCAATGTCGTCGCGGTGTGGCCCCAGCGTCGTCGTTCCGCGCTGGATGTCCTTGCCCCGGCAAAGACTCAAGTCAGATGGCAAAGTCGCCTCATCGTGCCTCTCATAGGCCAAAGCGAGCCCTTCACCAAAGCCGAGGTCCCCGTGAGCCGCGCTCGCTAGGGGTGTCAGTTCCTCAATCCATCGAGCGCGCTCTGCCCTCATTGCCGTTCCGTCTCGGGCAAGTGACTCTTCGTAGGTTTCAAACAAAGCTTCGTCGGCATACCCCTCTTGCGCTTGCTTCAGGAGTGAGTTCCGCTGTTGTAGAGCCTTCTTGTAGTGGGTTAAGTGCTGGAGGTAAGCCGGAGAGATCTGACTGATTTCCGCATCAAGCGCGAGGCGACGATCGGCCGGTTCGCCGGTCACAAACTCGAGGTCGGCCGCTGAGAACGAAGTTACGGGCATCCTACCGAGCAAATCCGATGCCCGAGGAAGTTTCATCCCGTTGAGTTCCGCGATCCGCTTTCTGCCCCGCGTGAGAGTGACGGCAAGCGAGGTGCCACTGGGGAGAGTTCCGGATACCCTTGCCTGGGGTTCGCCGTGGCGGATGGCGTCGTTCTCGCGTCCGTGGCGCATGATCCTCCCGGTAGCGAGCAGATGAATGGCCTCCAACGCCGATGTCTTGCCTTGTCCGTTCGGTCCAGTCAAAAGAGTAACCCCTTCACTGAGTTCCAGTTCCGCCCAAGTGACATTTCGGAACTGAGCGAGGGTGAGAGTGGATAAAGCCATGCGGACCGGAAAAGAACGAATCTCTTTCTTAAGGCTACGCCTTCCTATTAGGCGGTGGGAAAGAGGGATAACCACCCCTATTGAACCTGGAATCGCCGGGATACTGGTGGGGAAATCTTTCGGGGAACGCATCGGTTGTCCCCAATTCTCGGGTTCGCTGCGATTCTCCCCGATACGGGTGAGTTGTCCCCGGGTTTTCCCGTGGGTTGTTCAAACAAGAGCAGGCATTGTACGAGGAGGATCGCTCAGTCAGTCACGCATACTTCAAGTCTGCACTTCAGCGTGGAACCTCGTACGTCCAAATCCTGTTCGCCGCGAGAAAGTGGACGAGACGCTCATCCGGACTGGCCAGGACGAGGGAAACAGAGGCAAATGTTCCCTCGAAGTAACAGACCAAACCTGAGTAGTTACTGAAAGGGCGAACCGATACCACACTATGAGAGCCATTTTCCAGATTAATAGAGTGGAGTATGGACCAACTTCCCATTTTGATAGTCACGACATATAGCTGTTGCTGCGCAACGGTGGCGGAAAAAGCATAATCAATACCGGGAAGGAGTACGCGGTCAACTTGTGCCTCGTTTCTACGGAAGAGCAGAGCGTGGGATTCTCCCTTGTCATTTCGAAAGATAGCCAGAAAGCGATAGTGCGCGGATCGAGTGGGCGCATGGGCAACCGTAATTTCGCCCTCGAATGGATACTCAATACCAGTTGTGAGGTCTTCAAGCCTTTCGGACCTGACCGCAACGTTCCCGCCGATCCAAATTTCTTGAGATTCACCATCGAGTGATCTTCTAGACAAGCCATTCATCTGCAATTGTGGCCTGCTTGGGGGCTCAACACGGTTTGGAAAAGTCGTCACAGTGAACTCCAATCCTCTCTGCGGATGGGCGTTGAGCGTGAAACGGGTGAGCCCGCTTTCATGGGGAATAAAGAGATCTCCGGATTGCGTATCAGAAAGGAGGTCGAAATCTTCCCCTTCAAGATACGGGCTCACGGCTACTGGCAGTTTTCCCGTGGCACTGTTCATCAAGACGAGGGTGATTGATGCCCAAGCAAGGTGCGAGATCATGTGCGTTGCCTCAGTTTCGACCCTGAATCATACCCGCACGTTACAGGAATGTGGCTCAGTTTGTACAATAATCAACTAAACGCGAATCTATAGCATGCTGATCGTTGATGGGTCATGTATATAGTGCCAACCTCAAAGTGATTCCTCACTCACTCCCTCAATCTGAAGGAGATCGAGTGGCAAACGGTCACCGAGCATCTAAGTAGTTATTCAAGTGTGCTCCCAGCGGATTGAAAAAAGAACTTCCTTGTCCACTCCCCGATTCTGTAGGGGTCAGGAAAGTAAACAGCTAGGGTACCGGGCAAGTAAGTGGCGAGGCATCCGCGTTCTAAGTCGAATATGTAGGTAGCGATCATATCTCGAGAGGGGATGCAGTCAATCATATTGTGTCCTCCTCGATAGAAGCCATAAGTATTGTTGATTGAATGGTCAGAGATTGAAACTCCGACAAACGAACTGTTGCCAGTTATGATCTGTGGGACAAGATGAGGGGCGAGATGAATCGTCTCTCCATCTCCTATCATAATTGAGCTCGGCTTAATGACTATTGTATAGGACAGATAGTCACGCGAACGCCATTCTCGTGACCAGCCTTGAGACTGTCCGTATAGCGAACAAAAAAAGGTTTGCTGTAGCTTTACCACCCAACGTTGACCGCTTTGCGTCGCGGCCAGAACATCATGAAACCGATCAAATGCAGCGATCGAAGTAAACTGGCCAGTCTTCAGAGTCCAAGCCGCAAGAAAACAGCTTGAGGTTGACTCACGATTATATTGAGTCGTAACAAGTAATGTGCCATTCCTTAACTCCCCTACAACGCTACCGTTCAGGGGAATGCGAAGTGGGACGACCGTTCGGCCGTTGCGTGTGTACATGAGCGAATCGTTGCCGAAAAAGCGTTCACCTTCCTGAATCGCACCAACAGCAACGAAGTCAAGTTTGTCGTTGAGGACCAAAAGCTGGGGAGTGTGCTCCATATTCGGCAGGTGGACAATCACATGGCGATCCGCTTGGACGAGTTTTGCGTCGTAGTGATCTCCGTGAGGGAGCAGGCTTATATAGCAAGGAGGCGGAGCGTCGTTGAACATCATTATTCTTGTGGTAGCAATCGAGTGAAATCATCACGCGCGTTACTTATTGTCTTGTATCAAATAATGCTTGGTAGTGGCGGGGTAAAGCAGACACAAAAACCGGCTGGCTCTCCCTCACACCAAGTGATGCAACCGAGAAAACTTCATCACCACCGCTTCCATGATAAAGATCGGGTGGACGTTCCCGTAATGCGGAATCCGGTGCCGCTCCCGGAATGGCTCCCAGATATCCTCCAAGCTCCGCTGCTGTTCTTGCACAGGTAGGAACGGGAAGCGATCGCAGAGTCGCTTCATCGTCAGATACTCCTCCAAGGACACCTCATTCAGATTGCTGATGTACTGCTCAAAGTGGTGAACTCCGTAGGTGTGTACCGCAGGCGCAATTGCTTTCGGGGGACGGGGGTCTTCCACCACGATCGTCCCTGCTGCCAAGTCGCCGAGTCGCAGTCCACGCGGGTTCAAGAATGCCACCGAAAAGCCGATGAGGTAGAGCCCAGGGAGAAAGTCAGCGATGCGAAGCAGGTTTCGGAACCAGGCCTGTCCTGGTGCGATGGGGGTTCCGTCCGCCGACATCACGCGGATGTTGACGGCTTTCTTGCCCGGGGTTTGACCGTTCCAGACCGACTCAAAGATGGCAAAGTAAGCAAAGAAAAGAGCGGTAGCCAAAAACCCAATGAATCCCTCGATGGCGGCCGAGCCAAGCAAGGAGAGTGGCGCCATGATCATGCTGATAAAGGTTGTGATCCCAAAAATCAACAAGAGATCCACGATTTGGGCGGACATGCGGCGCGAAAGGCTGGCCGATTGAATCGCAATCAGCGTTTTCTCCGGGGTGAGAATCAGAGCCGCATCGCTCACGAGTAAGATCGTACCAGTCCGCGACGATGTTGATTCCCACGCGAAGGTTGTGGTGGCTGATCGCCATCGGGATCCCAATTGCCCTGCTCGGGGCAGTGATTCCCGGTGCCGAGTATCTGCTGATCCCGTACAACATCGCTCTGGCGATTCTCTTCTTTGCCTCGGGACTGTCCGCGAGGAAGTGGGATGTCATCCGGGTCACACGGAAAGCCGAACCGATCCTGTCTGTCCGCGTACCCAATCTCGTCACCTTGGCGGTCGAAAACCTTTCCGACCAACGTATGACGATTCGACTTCGAGACGTTCCGCCTCAAGGGATGCTCGCCGACGATCACGAGTGGAAAGTGAACCTGCTTCCTGGCGAAGAGCGAACCTTGCGGTACCACATCACGCCGGTTGTGCGGGGGCAGGAAGAATTTGAGGGCGTATTCGTCCGATACATCGCGCCGATGGGGCTCGCGGAGATTCAAAAGAAATTGCCCGTTGTTGAGCCAGCGAGGGTCTATCCCAACGTTCAAGCCCTAAAGGAGTACGACCTCCTCAAGCAGAAAGGCAAGTTACAACAAATGGGTTTCCGGAAGACGCGGATTCGGGGCCTCGGTCAGGAGTTTGAGTCGCTACGCGATTACAACGACGACGACATCCGCAAGGTGGACTGGAAAGCCACGGCAAGAAGAGGACGGCTCACGGTCAAGAACTACGAGGAAGAGCGCAATCAGGCGGTTGTCCTGTGCGTGGATAACGGCCGCTCAATGCTCGGAGAAGTCAATGGCATCAGCAAACTGGATTACGCCTTGGATGCGGCGCTGATGCTCATGCACGCCGCCGCCAACAAGGGCGACCAAGTCGGGCTCATGATGTTCAACGACGTGGTCAGCCGCATCGCCCTGCCTCGAAAGGGGCACGCACAGGTGGCGTCACTCCTGGAGCGAATTCACGATGTCCATGCGGAGCCCGTCCAGACCGATTACGTAGGGGCTCTGGGCTATCTTCGTGCCCGTTGGAAGAAGCGCTCCCTGATCGTCGTGTTTACGGATGCAGAAGATCCCGACGCCGCGCGAGATCTGGTAGCCGCGCTGTCACCGCTTCGGAAGCGGCACCTCGTGTTTGTGGTTCGCGTGGATGACCCAGGATTGAAATCGGCAAGAGCGACGTACCCCGAGACGATGAAGGCAGCGTATCTTCGGACGGCGGCCCTTTGGTACGGCCACGAGCGAGACGAAGCGAGTCGAATCCTCGAAGCCGCCGGCGTCCAAAACATTGACGCCGAGCCCCAAGATCTTTCCGCCGCCCTCGTCTCCGCTTATCTCGTGGTAAAGGAACGAGCGCTTCTCTAAGCGTCGTTCAGAGACCGTTGTTCTTCTTGTACTCCTCGACGGCGTCTCGGGCCCGCTTTTCGGCTTCTTCATGCGTCTCCCCGCGGCACTCCCCGAGGTCTAAGTGGCCGCCGGCTTCATAGTGAAGTCGCGGTTTGCAAGAGAACCGTAGGAATCCGGCATTCCGCAGCTCGGTGGTCAAGAATTCGATGTCGATAATACGTTGTCGGTGGTTGCTCATCCCCTAGCCCCATCACTTTATAACGAAACCCGAGCGAGTGCCTATGAGCCGGTGCCCAATCCGAAAATCAATCGCACTGATGAGTAACCCTCGTTCAAAGGGGTATTGTCACGGTCCAACCTCTGCTATGGCTGCCCCAGAAACCCTTGGACAAATCTTCTTGGCTCAGTGCGAGAAGTACGCCGACAAGCCGGCATATCTGGTGCCAGGAAAGAAAGAATTCACGCCTATTACTTATGCAGACACACGGCGGCGAGTGTTTGAGTCCGCACGGGCACTCTGGGCAATGGGGCTCCGACGCGGTGACATGGTCGTCATCGTCTCTGAGAACGGTATCGAATGGTGTTTGTTCGATTGGGCGTGCCAAACCCTTGGACTCGTTGCGGTGCCGATTTATCCTACGTTGCCGCCCGACCAGACCCAATATATCGTTCGGGACTGCGGCGCGAAGCTTTATATTGCCCAGAACGACAAGCAGGCCGATAAGGTTGAGGGACTCACCGAACTTCGGGTGGAGCGATTGCCCAGTGAAGGGCAATCGGACGGGTATAGAGCGTTCGCTTCCGAGTCCAACTTGACCGAGGAGATGTGGGTGCATGAGGCTACATCGGGCGGGCGGGAAGACTTGGCAACTTTGATCTACACCAGTGGCACGACCGGTCACCCAAAAGGCGTCATGTTGCCTCACCGGTGCTTTACATCCCTTCTTGAGAACATTCCGAAGACGATTCCGATTGACTATCGGGACACGTTCCTCAACTTTCTCCCGCTATCACACGTGTTTGCACGGTTTGTGGACCACATACTTTCGTTCGGGGTGGGGGCTACAACGGCATTCATCGGATCGCTCGCAACGATGGCCTCAGATATGGAGCGCGTAAAGCCGACGATCATGGCGGTAGTGCCTCGTCTGCTGGAAAGCGTTCGCACAAAGATTGTTGAGAAAGTGGAGAAAGATCCTCCGTTCCGGCGAAGTCTGTTCCAAATGGCCCTAACTCAAGGGCTTGCGAAGCAGCGGCGTCAGTTTGCGCCGCTCAACCCGATTCTCAACCGTTTGGTCGGGGATAAGGTGCGGGCGCGGTTTGGAGGCAGGCTCAGGTTTTTCGTCAGCGGTGGCGCGGCACTGCCGCCCGTCGTTTCTGAGTTTTATCTCGCGCTCGGGGTCGGCGTGTTGCAGGGATATGGTTTGACCGAAACGTGCGCTGCGTCGGCTCTGAATCTGCCCGACGATAACTCGCCCGAGACCGTTGGACCGCCTATCACGGGGGTCGAAACGACAATCGCCCCCGACGGTGAGATTCTCATTCGGGGAGCAAGCGTCATGAGCGGGTACTTCAATCTGCCGGAGGACACGGCGGCCGCGATCGATGGTGAAGGATGGTTCCATACCGGAGATATCGGCGAATTGCGTGTCGACGGAAAACTAAGAATCACAGACCGCAAAAAGGATCTGATCGTGCTCGGCAACGGTAAGAATGTTGCGCCGCAGCCGATTGAAAACAAGCTGAAAGAAAGCCCATACATCAACGAAGCGGTTCTAATTGGCGACGGAATGGAGGGGTGCGTTGCCCTCATCGTGCCCGAGTTCGAAAAAGTCACCAGTTGGTTGAATGAACAAGGTGTGAATGTAGCGGATCCGGCCGAGATGGCCGTCAACGACTCGGTTAAAGCATTGATCAAGAGCGAAGTGGACAAAACGAACAAAACCCTGGCTGACTTTGAGCGCGTCAAACGACACGAGTTGGTCACTAGTCCGTTCACCATAGACGGTGGCGAACTAACCCCCTCGCTAAAGGTTCGACGGCGAGTTGTCAAAGAGAAGTACTCCGACCTCATCGATCGAATGAAAAGGTAGGTCAAGGGTAGATTCCATGCCATGGAAGTGTCGTTCCGCCGGATCCGACTGACGAAGCGTCGCGCCCTCACTATTAGTCGCGGAACAAGTAGTGGCTCTTGGAATCTCTTTGTCTTCGTGAGCGATGGCGAGTTCACGGGAGTCGGTGAGTGCGCTCCGGGAACGGGAATGGATGACACGCTAGCGGCCCTCGCAGAGTCCCAGTTACAGGAGTTCCTTTCCGCGCACCCGCTTGGCGATGCGGCCCCCTTTGCCGTTGATCGCGAAGCCGCCACGACGAGCATGGAGCCGGCGGCACGAGCCGGCTTGGATATCGCACTTTGGGATTATTGGGGGAAGCGAGCAGGTTTGCCGCTTTACCAACTGTTTGGTTTGCCGCTGGCGACGGTACCGACCAGCGTAACACTCGGCATCTGTGCTCCGGACGTGGCGCGGGAACGAACTTCGGAGATCCTCAGCGAGACGGGTGGACGCGCGCTAAAGATAAAACTTGGTTCGCCGGACGGGATCGAACACGACCAAGCGCAGTATGAAGCGGCACGTGAGGCAGCCCAACCATTTGATGTAAGACTGCGAGTCGATGCGAATGGCGGTTGGGAGCCTTCCGAAGCCATCGCAATGAACAAGTGGCTGGCCGATCGAGGCTGTGATTACGTTGAGCAACCGCTCGCGAGGGACCGGGAAGAAGAGCTTCACCCGGTCTTTGCGGGGCGTCGCTTGCCGATTTTTCTCGACGAGTCCATTCGGTCCTCGGCGGACGTCGTACGGTTTGGCGACCGGTGCGACGGAATCAATCTCAAACTTATGAAGACAGGCGGACTGACCGAGGCGATTCGGCTCGTGGCTACGGCCCGCGCGCACGGATTGAGGACGATGATTGGATGCATGGGTGAATCCAGCGTCTCCATCGGGGCCGGTGCTGCGATCGGCGGGCTCTTTGACCATATTGATTTAGATAGCCACTTGAATCTCAATCCTGATCCTGCGATCGGGCTTGAATTCATTGATGGCGTGGTGCGGCCGCGCTCTTCGCCGGGTCTGGGGGTGGAGCTAACGGAAGGTGCGCTTGCCGAGGACGCTACGTGCTAAGGGCGGACCAACCGCTGGCCCTGTACATGGCCGGAGCATTCGCCAATCGGACAGGCAAAATGGGCCTCGGTGTCCTTCGCTACTCCCCCAATCCGGTCGCCGCGATCATCGCCCCGGAGCACGCAGGAGAAGCTTCGCTTTCCCTGCCCGGCGTGACCAGAGATGTCCCCGTCGTCAGCTCGATTGCGGAAGCTGTTTCGCTAGGCGCAAAGGTTCTTGTTCTAGGAATTGCACCGCCAGGTGGTGAGATTCCCCCCGAATGGCGGCCCATTCTTATAGAGGCTGTGCAGATCGGTCTTTCGATCGTCAACGGTTTACACGAGCCCTTGGCTTTGCGATATCCGCCCGCAAAGGAAGGGCAGTGGGTTTGGGATGTGCGTCAAGAACCTCTCGGACTTCAACCGGGGACGGGGGCCGCGCGGAACCTCCCGAACAAGCGACTACTGACAATCGGCACCGACATGGCCGTCGGCAAAATGACCGCCGGACTGGAACTTTGGCGCACGCTTCGCCAGCGAGGCACCAACGCCGCGTTCGTAGCTACGGGCCAAATCGGGATTACGATCACCGGCGCAGGAGTTCCCTTGGATGCCGTGCGGGTGGACTTTGCGGCCGGGGCTATCGAAAAGGAGGTCATGCGCTATGCCGAATCTGAAGTTGTGATCGTCGAAGGTCAAGGCTCCATCATTCACCCCGGAAGCACGAGCACGTTGCCATTGATTCGCGGGTCCGTACCGACACATTTCCTACTCGTTCACCGGGCGGGGATGGAGACTCTCCCTCGGATACCGTGGGTCAAGGTTCCTCCGCTACGGGAAGTGATTCGGCTCTGCGAAGATACTGCTTCTGCCTGCAACGTTTTTGATCGGCCCTCAACGATTGGGGTTGCGCTCAACTGCGCTCATTTGAGCGATGCGGAGGCGGAGGACGCTGTTCGCCGGGTCTCAGATGAAACGGGGTTGCCTTGCGCCGACCCGGTTCGGCATGGCTGTCACGTGTTTCTAAAAGGTATTGTGCCTCAAACCTAGAATGGAAGTACCAAAGTTCTATGAGTTCTTCGAACCCGTCCTTCAGGTGATGGCCCAGGGTGACATTCTTAAACCTGCGGAGTTGGAAGAGAGAGTGGTTAAACATATGAAACTTCCGTCCCAGCTTTACGGGGACGTAACCCCAAAATCGCGTCGTCCAAGAATCACGGATCGCGTTCTCTGGAGCCTAACATATCTCACGCAAAGCGGTCTGCTTCGCCGCCCCGTCAGGGGTCAGTATGAGATTACGGAGGAAGGAAGAAACTTCTTGCGAAATGCAGAGCGTCCGATAAATCTTAACAGTTTAGAGTACCTACCCAAGTTTCGGGAGTTTAAGGAACGGAGTGGCCCAAAGAAGCCACGGCAAACCAGCCAGCCCGAGCTGCTTAAAGAGGAAGACTATTCCTCGCCACATGAGCGGATAAGTGATGCGTTCTCTGCTTTTCAAGAATTGCTGCATGAAGAGATCAGATTGAAACTCATCTCCATTTCTCCTGAGCAGTTTGAGCGACTTGTGCTGGAACTCCTACATAAGATGGGTTACGGCATTCCCGACGATTTGACCGCAATTCATCATACGGGAAAGTCAGGCGATGGAGGCATAGATGGTGTGATTCACCTTGATAAACTGGGCCTTGATAAAATCTGTCTGCAGGCTAAAAAGTACGCAGAGGGCACAATTCCTCGGAAAGACGTCCAGGCATTTGTCGGCGCCTTGAGTGGCCAAGGTGCTACCCGTGGGGTTTTCCTGACGACCGCGACTTTTTCGAGAGATGCTGTTGAGTACGCGCGCCAAAATCAGCAATACCAGATATCGCTTATTGATGGAGTCATGCTGAGCAAAATGCTCGCGGAGAACTTGCTAGGTGTAGTTGAGGAAGAGACGTATGTTGTAAAGAGACTCGATAGCGACTACTTTGATAAGGTTTAAACCAACCATAAGGCCGAAAGCGGCACCGCCAGCAGATCGGCCTCGATCCGCACGACTTCTGGTCCGGTATGGAGCACCACCCCTCGATGCCAGGTCGACTCTGCTAAGTCGCGCAAGAACCTGAGCCCCTCAACATCGCGCGCGGCAACGACTGGCGAAGTTGTCAGGGCGATGCCGTGAACCCTCCCCTGAGCATCCTCAAGAACGAACGGCACGCGGAACCGTCGGATCGACCGAAAGTGCGAAAGCGAGGCTTCGCCCAAGCCCGCGCCAAGGAGTTTCACGAACTCCATTGCCACAAAGCCCTCCAACCTGTCTTCCGGGTCAAGATGAGGTGCAAGCTCGGTCTGCACCGCGCCGTCTACAAAAACGAGTTTGCTCGTGCGGGTGGTCTGAGGGTTGCCGTCCGGGCTCCATGCGGGAATCGTCCGCACAAGAAAGGCGGCTTCGAGTAAGGCGAGATAGCGGGTCAACGTCGTGTGCGGAAGCCCCGTAGTCCTGCTCAAGGCACTAATATTCGTTGGCTCTGCGGTCGAGGCGGCAAGGGAGCGAAGCAATCGGGGCAGGCTCGCAAGTCCCTCGATGCGCGCGAGGTCACGAATGTCGCGCTCAATGATGGCCTTGAGATACTGTTGCACCCACTGTCGCCGCCGACTCTCCGACTTCCGGGAGAGGGGTTCCGGGAACCCGCCTTTCGTCGCTCGTTCAAGCCAATCATCGGCCGAATCGAGGTTTGTCGGCACAGCATCATCGCTCAGGAGCCAAGAAATGAAACAACCGTTCGAGCCTTCAATTTCGGCCTGAGAGAGGGGCCATAGCGGAACAACTTCCATCCGTCCGGCCAGAGACTCACTAGCCTTTGGCACAAGCAAGACATCGGAGGACCCGGTGAGGACGAAGCGGCCCGGTTTCCGGTTCTTGTCTACGACGCCTTTCAGTGGGCGGAAGAGTCCGGGAGCGCGTTGCGCTTCATCAAGAATCAGTCGGTCGGGATAGGTGTTGAGGAATGCTTCTGGTCGGGTCGTCGCGGTTTCTAGCGCAAGCGAGTCGTCAAGCGTAACGTAATCTCCATCCAGTTGCTGAACCAGAGTTGTTTTGCCGCATTGGCGTGGTCCCTGCACGATGACAACCGGCGTGTCTTCCAACGCCTCGCGCAATCGATCCGATGCAAATCGCCGAATCACGCGCTTATTCTAGCCAATATATGGTGAGAATATCACCACTTACAGGCGATTCGCATCAGGTCATAATGGTTTTGGTTCGTCCCCATGATTCTTTCTCTCCTTGCCGCTACCATGTTATCAAAGCCGACGGCCACCGCCGTATTGATCCACGGTGCGGGCGGCGGAGGCTGGGAGTATGCGCATTGGCGCATGTACTTCGAGCGACGAGGACTTAAGTTCATTGCCCCCGACCTGTTGCCGGTGGGCGGCGATTACGCCAAGACCACGTTGATTGATTACGAAGCCCAAGTAATTGGGTGGACTCAGGGTGCGCACCGCCCGTTAGTGGTCATTGGGGCAAGCATGGGCGGAGCACTTGCGGTGCGAGTCGCCCGCCGAGTCAATGCCAACGCGGTAGTCCTCATCAACCCTGTTCCGCCATCGGGGATAGAGGGATCGGACGGGGCCGTGCCCGACGTGGTTCGCTGGGCGGGCGGTCCACTCCAAGATACACGCGATGCGTTGCCCGACGGAAGCGAAAACGTCATCCGGTGGGCGGCCGAGCGATGGCGCGATGAGTCAGGCGCCGTGCTTCGCCAACTCCGGGCCGGTTACGAGTTTGAACCTCTTCCCTGTCCGGTCTTGGTCGTGATCAGCGGTAAGGACACCGACATTCCTCCCGCCTCTTCCATGGAATTCGCCCAGCAATTGAAGGCGGAAACGGTCGAGTATCCAAACGCGAGTCACATTGGCCCCCTGATGGGGATCCGGGCGGATCGCACCGCGAAGGACATCCTCTCCTGGCTAAATCGAACGGGAATCGGTGATTAGTCTCGGCGAGCGCCAACGAGCATGTTGCGCCAGTGAGCGTCGCGGAGGTCATCTGTATCCACGCCGCGGTTATTGGAGGACGAGTGAATGAAGTACGCGCCACCGTCGGCGAAGAATCCCATGAAGATGCCGCAGTGACCAATCATCCGTCGCCGACTATCCCAGAAGTACAGCCGATCACCGGGTTGGAGGTGTTCCAGTCGTTCGACAGGTGTGCCAACTTTTGCTTGCTCGGCGGCCGTACGCGGCAGACGAATTCCTCGCTCTTTGCAAACCGCCTGAACGAACGCACTGCAATCAATTCCACCCGTGAGCGAAGTACCGCCCCATCGGTAGGGCGTTCCGACGAACTGATAAGAAAAGTTCAACATCTGCTGGACGCCGGCTTCTGCGCCCGGGCTGGTTCGATTGGGTGCCGAGCCTCGAGATGTCGTGGTGGTCGTGGTGGTCTGCTGTTGACGGAGTCGGGCCGCTTGTTCTTCCGGAACGACGACATCGTACGGCAAACTCGCGACTTGATCCGCCATGACGTAACCCAGAGTTCCGTTCTGCAGGATTACGCTGAGCCACTGAGGGTTGTCGGTGGTGTTCACCACGAGATAATCATTGGCCTTCGTCGTCCAATAAACGCGACCCGAAGTACTTCGCGTGCTATAGATTTTTGTGGCGATAATTGACTGGCCCAACTTGCCGATCACCGCTCCGCCAGCGGGTTGCTGGGGCGGAGTGGCAGTCTGGCTCATCGCCGAGACCGCAACGGCCAAAGCGAAAATTGATCCCAGAATTCGTCCACGCACACGCATCACTAATGATTTCCTACCTTTAGTATCGGCAGGACGGAACCCGTAATCTACCCAGTTCGGACTCCAGAAAGGAATTCTAAGACTTTTCTTCCATCAGTTCGGCTCAAAACGGCACGCGTCGCACGCTCCGGGTGCGGCATCATGCCAAGCACGTTTCCGGCGGAATTGATGACTCCGGCAATATTGTTGACTGAGCCGTTGGGGTTTGCCGCTTGAGTCGGACTACCGGCGGCATCAACGTAGCGAAACGCCACCTGACCGTTCTCTTCTAACTGTTGAAGTGCATTTGCCTCGCAGATGTATCGCCCCTCGCCGTGGGCAACGGGTAGTTCAACGAGATCAGACTGGTTTGCCATCCACGGGCCGGTTCGTGTCTCCGGCTTGAGCCAGACCTCGCGACAGACAAATCGTTCGGCTTCATTCAAGAGGAGGGCTCCCGGTAAGAGTCCGGACTCGCACAGCACCTGAAAGCCATTGCATACTCCGATGACCGGGCCGCCCTCATCGGCGAATCGCCTCACGTCGCTCATGATCGCGGCATTCGCGGCTATCGCGCCGCAGCGCAAGTAATCGCCGTAGCTGAAACCGCCCGGAACCCACACCGCGTCTACATCGCCAAGCGACTTCTCGGCGTGCCAAACATAAAACGAGTCGCATCCAAGGTCATCGCGGAGTGATAGGAGTGCGTCGCGATCGCAGTTGCTCCCCGGAAACTGGATGACCGCGACCCGCATCAGTCCACAACCTCAAATTCGTAGTCCTCAATCACGGGGTTAGCGATCAGTCGCTCGCACATGGACCGAATGCGACCTTCATCTACCGGGTCCATTTGGAACTCCACCAACCGTCCGATCCGAACTCCGTCTACTTCCGCAAAACCGAGTCCATGCAAACTGTCATTGACGGTGCGTCCCGCCGAATCCAGCAAGGATGGCTTCAATCGAACGGATACGCGCACGGTGGGCATGCCACCGATTTTGGCACTGTCGTTAGGCGGCAGATTGGGAACGGCGGAACGTCAGGTCCGTGCTTTCTTTCCGCTCCAGATCGAACTGGAATTGCGTCCAATGGCGACCAAATCGCTTCACCGGCAAGCCGCGAACCACATTTCCTTTGCTTTCCACACTTGTATCTTCTTGAGATACGAGTATTGAGAGATCCGACATCTCCCGGTCGGAGGTAATGGATAGTGCGTGCCCCGTTTGTCGGATTCGTAGCGACCGCCGCCCGGTCTCGAACTCCACCAACTGGTCCAATTGCATATTCGCAAGCTTGAACTGCCGGGTACGCATCAAGAACTCCTGAATGATCTTCTCACGATCCTTTTGAGCGACGGATGCGGTGTTATGCGCCATATGCATCACACCGTGATGCGTAACCACTTGGTTGAACAGCGGTTCCATGGCTCGATCCGGCGACACAAACCCCGGCTTGAAGAGGGAGAAAGGAACTTCAAAAACCTCAAGGTGGCGGTCACCATGCAGTACGGGAGCGAAAGGATGGCACGTTCCGAATGGGAATCCGGTTGTTCCGGGTTGCCTGGGACCCTTGTTGCACGAATACTGGAGTCCGATCTCGGCCATGAACTCGTAGAGGGCTGTCCGTCGGTGCCAGTGCCCTTCCACACTTCGGCAAGCGGTGACGGCACTTCCGCTTGCTCTCGCAATCTGCGATTGCTGGACTTTCAATTGGTCAGCACTAAACGTATCCCTTTCGCCTCGGAACAGGACGCCGATCGCGTGACCGATTCGACGGATCGCCCGGAACGCGTCTTGTGGAACTCCCGGAACCGGAATCATCCATGTTGCCGGCATTCCAAAGCGCTGCAACGAACTCACGGTAACCAGCAGGTGCTCGATGTTCAGATCGTCAACATCCACCGAAACAGCGGCGCAAGCGTCTGCTCCGCCCGGCCAATACCAAGGTAACGCAAGGCTGCGACCGGAGAGGTCGCAGGCTTCGACGACACTGCGAAGGAAGATTTCGCGCATCGTGTCGACATGAGGTCGTTCATGAATGGGAAACTCAACGCCCTCGATGGAGCCTCGATCGTCGGGGTGGGCAAGGTGCGTTCCGTCGTCGACGCGTCCAAAATCGTCAGGCCCGAATAGACCCTTATCATCACCAAGATAAGTGCTTCCTTCTACGGCCCGGCCAAGGAGCAACAATGCCATGGTGGCTCCCAAATCGGGAGCGATCACGAGTCCGCGCGGATTGCGGGTCACTAGGGGCTTTCCGTTAGCGTCCTTCAGAGCAACTTGGGCCCCTTTTGGTTCGAGGCGGGCTGACCGATAGCCGTAACTGGCTTTTGCTCCGACGGGCCACAGTCGTTCTGCACTGCTCCCTGGTTGGATCGTCACGCGATTGTTGCGGCCACCTTCTTCGCCGACGCCAAGAATGACATCGAGTCCCCATGTTCCCCCGCAGGCGACGATGCGGCCCTGATTGACGTCGCACCAGTCGCTGACTTGGTTTCGCTTCGATTCGGTGAAACTGCCTGGTCCACCCAAGATGAGCAGAGAGAACTCGGGCAATCGAGAGAAGTTCTGTTCTTTGATTTCCTGAAACGGAATGCCCGCGTGGAGCAACGCTTCCCGGTACCAGCCCGCGTACGGGTCATCCGGCGCGAGTAGCAAGGCGATGTCAGCAAACCGATTCATAGAACTCCCAGAGAAACTCTTGGGATTATCGGCAGAAACACCGGGGGACTTCAGTTGAGGTTTGCGGGCCATCGGCCCGCCTGCATCTCACCTTCACTGGTAGTTTTCTCTCCATGAAACTACGCCTTGGGTTGCCGAAAGGAAGTCTGCAGGAAGCGACCTTCTCGCTGTTTGATCGCGCGGGCTTTGAGTTCAAGTCAACGGGACGCAGTTATGAACCCTATGTGGACGACCCCGAGATTGAGCCAGTCCTTTTGAGGCCCCAGGAAATGCCTCGTTACATTGAAGATGGCGTGATTGATGCGGGCCTGACTGGCTTCGATTGGATCAGCGACGGGGGCGCCGATGTCCACGAGGTGTGCGAACTTCGATACAGCAAGTTGACCTCCAACCCCATCCGTATTGTCGTCGCGGTTCACAATGACTCTACTTTTCACACAAGCCGAGACCTCGCAGGGAAGAGAATTGCTACAGAGTATCTGCGTTTGACGGAGAGATACTTCACCGAACTCGGGGTCGATGTGAATGCCGAGTTCAGTTGGGGTGCGTGCGAAGTGAAGGTGCCAAGCCTTGTCGATGCGATTGTGGTGAACACGGAAACTGGGAGCAGCTTGCGGGCGCACAATCTCCGGATCATTGACACCATTTTGGAGAGCACCACGCGATTTGTATGTTCCCATGACGCCTGGGCCGATCCCGAGAAGCGGAGGAAGATTGAGTCTCTAAGAATCCTGCTGACCGGGGCAATGAACGCCTCCAAACTTGTGGGCCTCAAAATGAATCTGCCGATCGCGCAAAAAGATGAGATTTTGGGATTGCTTCCTTCATTGAAGAATCCAACACTTTCTCCACTTGCGGACCCAGCGTGGGTGGCAGCGGAAGTGATCCTTGGCGAGAAGGAAAGCCGAGATCTCATCCCCCAACTGAGCATGGCGGGTGCGACCGGCATCGTTGAATATCCGTTGAACAAAGTCGTGTACTAAGTTCGCCTGCAAACGCTCGACACCTAATGCGGGTAGAAGTGAAAGCCATGGAACGCGGGCAGGTGGCGCGACGCGAGGAGTCCGTAGTAAGTCAGATTGATGCACTACGCCAGAATCGCGACCGGCTTCTTTTGGATTGGACGCCGCAAATTCACCGCGTTCGCCGTATCGGTCGGCGATCCCCCTCCCCCCTTGACAATGGGATCGCTTCATTCATTTTAGAGCGTGCGTTTCTGAGGCTCCTCTCGCTTTGCTTTTTGGCATCCACTCAGAAATTCCAGTTCGGAGATCGGAGTGACTATCCTTTTGCCTTGTTTGACGATTGGTCGGCTCGACCCGGCCCCTACCGTTTTTCGCAGAGGCTACAACTCTTGTACGCGAGCGCAATCCACCAACCAAGTGGTGCGGCACGACGACTCTTGTATGAACAGGTAGGAACAGTCCCCTACCTCAGTGGCGGACTCTTTCGGCCGGGTGCCTTTGAGCGTAGCGATGATGCCGACGAGTTCACACCCATCCCAGATGAATTCTTCGAAAGTTTGCTCGGTAGAGACGGTGTTTTGCGCAACTTGCGCTTTGACTTGTCAGGAGAATCTGCATCTGCAGTAGTTCCAGACGATTTCGGTCGCCTGTTCCATGATAGTGGACGAACGCCGATTGAAGATCCGGACGCAGATGCGGTTTTTGTAAACGATGTAGGGTCGGGAAAGGTGCTTGTTGAAGGACTCAAGATGCCCGGGCGACGGCTGATGGCAGACCGCCTGGCTCACTGGGTCGCCGCAACTCCCAGCGCGATTGATGCCGAAAGAGCGAGACATTGGGTTGCCCTCACCATTTGGTCAGCCGAAGGTTTGAAGGCACCGATTCCACAACTCATGCGAGTCATACGAGTCGGTTCTTCGGCATCTCCATCGCCAAAAGAAATCGAGTCCGTCGAGTTCATGGTTGACCCAACCGAATCGGATTGGATTGAACTTGCACGACATGTTTCCGCAATGGCGAACTCAGAGGGTGGGGCGGTCATGCTGGAAACACTCTTGGGCGAATCAGAGATTCTCGCAGGACTCGGGCGACACGTTGACCCGTTGACGGGTTCGATGTTTCGATTGGCGGCGGGCGGCTCCGGCCAATGGCGGATTGATGTGCGTCCCCGCCGAGGGTGCACCTATGTTTTGTATTCTGATCGGATGGGGCACGGTCAAGCCGAACTGTGCGTTCGTGAATTGGGCCACACAGTGACGATCACCGACCGACAGCGAGATCAATTCGTTCTCAATCGAATGGAGATGGGTGACCCTCAATGACTCGAGATGCTGCCCTGCGACTCATGACCGAACATACGCCGAGCGAAGCCCTTCAGCGGCATATGCTCTGCGTGGAAGCCGCGATGCGTCACTATGCCCGGAAGCTTGGCGAAGACGAGGATTCTTGGGGGCGGGCCGGTCTATTGCATGACTTTGACTACGAGCAGCACCCTGATGATCATCCGCTCTGGGGGATGGCTCTCCTACGAAAAATGGGTGAGGACGAAGAAGTGATCAACGCCATTGCCGCGCACTACTCCGCAAAGACGGGGGTCCATCCTGAGGCCCCCATGCAACGGTATCTCTTCGCTTGTGATGAGTTATCTGGATTTCTTGTGGCATGCGTGTATGTTCGGCCCAGCCGGAGCATTCTTGACCTTGAGGTGAAGAGCGTAATCAAAAAGTTGAAGACGCCGGCTTTCGCCGCCGGAGTGAGCCGGGCAGACGTCACTCGCGGAGCCGATCTGATTGGAGTTCCATTGGAGGAGCACATCGCCGAAGTCATTTCGGCGTTGCGTGGATCCGCTGAGTCACTCGGTATCGCTGGCGCAAGCGACTAGGGATTGAGGAACTCGGTCAAGTGCACCACGTGATACGCGTCGTGGCCCACGAGCATGTTCATCATGTCCGCAACTGACATTGGACCGCGTTCAGGGTGGATCACCGTTAACTCGTGTTGATCTGCTGTCAATCCGTCTAGTAGCGAGACCGTTTCATCTCGTTCCAGTTGCCATTTCTCGGCCTGCTCCACTGGATCAGTGGCGTGGTAGTTCTGAGACTCGGCGCGCTCGGACTCATCGAGAGCCTGAATGGTTGATCCCGGACTTTGAAGAGCCGATTCGATCCTTCCTCGCAAGATTGGTTCCCAGTCGGCGAGGTGGGCGATCGCTTCTCGGAGCGTAAACCGGGAAGGATCCGTTCGTCGGTCGTAATCATCGGGATGAATGATTCCGACCAAGCGGCGAACCGTTAGTGGACCCGCAAGCAATCCGTGGCGAAGATAGGGGTTGTTCATTGCGAGAGCATGTCTCCTTTTGACGGTGGCTCCGTGCCGACCGGTTGGAAGAAGAAACATCCCGATGCAGGTTCTTCTGGCGCCATCGTGAGATCTAGTTCCACGGCTTCTTTATCCGAAATCTTGGCCAATTCTCGGTTGATGTCTAGAAGGAGGGATTTGCTGTATCCCGGCCACTGCTTAATGATCTTGCCGTCTGCGCCGACTAAGGTCGTAAAAACCGATTGCTCCGTCCCTAGCGACTCGAACACCGCTGTTTCTTTGGGACTGATCAAGAGGGGGAACTTGCAATTGAGGCTCGTGCGAAAGAGTTTCGCCTCTTTCTCGCCGGCATCCATCACGCCGTAAAAGCGGACCTTGTCGCCATACGCAGCGTAAAGGTCATTAAAGAAGTTCTGCGCGTCAATGTTGCAAGGACACCCATCCTTGACCCCAAGGAAGAAGATTGGGCCGGCCTTTACCTCTTCCTCCAGATCAACCTGATTGCCCTCGTCGTCGGAGAGTGTGAATCCAGCAAGAACCTGACCGGTTCGGCGGGCGGCGGCGGCTTCCATATCCGGCGTAACCGGATGCCGAGGAGTGCCGAAAACATTGGTCGCGTTGGAAGAGAGGTTGGCGACTACCGGGGCATTCGCGACGTTTAACGCGATCGCTCCCGCCACAAGAAGGATTGCGACCCCGGCCGATAGGAGCAGGGCTTTGCGCATGCAACCATTTTGGGCTTTGCGGCATTGGGAGTGTGGGCCTCCAAAAGTCGGCGCGGGCGCAGGGGCCGCGCGACGCTGCACCTTGTGGCATCGGTAGAATCAATCTATGAGCCAGCGCCTTCCGGAGTGGTTGACGATCCGTCTTCCTCGCCCGGACACGAT
>JAHBTC010000026.1 GCA_019638835.1 Fimbriimonadaceae bacterium | reverse complement strand
TCCACGGAACTTCTTTAGGCTCGTGGTGCTCATCCAAATCGTGATGATGTTCGTGAGCCAACGACTCGCGAATTTCTATTTCTTCAACTGAGAGGAAGAAATTCTCGGGGTCAGCGTGCGCATGACCGTGATCGTCGTCATGGTGGCCATGCCCATGTTCGTGGTGGTCATCGTGATGGCCATGAGCCGGAAGCAGCCGCCACCTCTCTTCGTTGGTGCCAAAAGTTAGCACCATCATGCGTGTCATGTACCAGGCAGTCATGCCCGCCACAATCAAACCTGTCCAACCGGCAATGACGTTGACGGGAATACCGAATGCAAGCATTGGCTCAACTCCGAGGGCAGAGCCCAGAATCGCTTCCTTCGACCAGAATCCACTGAAGACGAATGGGATTCCGGCGATCGCCGCCCAACCGATAATCATCGTCCATGCAGTGATCGGGATGTACTTCATCAAGCGACCGTAGTTCCGCATGTCCTGGTTGTGGGCCATGGCGTGAATCACCGCACCGGAACCGAGGAACAGCAGCGCCTTGAAAAATGCGTGGGTGATCACGTGGAACATTCCCGCGTAAAAGGCACCAACTCCGCAGGCAATGAACATGTAGCCGAGTTGCGAGACCGTGGAATACGCCAAGACCTTCTTGATGTCGGTCTGTCCAAAGGCGATTAACGCGCCAAGGAGTGCCGTGACGGCCCCCACCAAAGCGACAACCCCCATGGCGGCGGGAGAGGTCAAGAAGACTTCCTGCATTCGGTTTAGCAAGACAACGCCGCTAGTGACCATCGTCGCGGCGTGAATGAGGGCTGAAACCGGAGTCGGGCCCGCCATGGCATCGGGGAGCCATACATAAAGTGGAAACTGTGCAGACTTGCCCATCGCTCCCACGAAGAGGAGAAGGGCAATGGTGGTCGCCAGAACGGGGTGTCCAACCAAGAACTCTGCCAACTTAGGCAGAAGTACGTCGTACGAAAGCCAGCGGCTGTCGGATATCCCCATCTCTCCACGGTTCAGTGCAGCGGTAACGATGATGAAGAACATACCAAGCGTTAGGCCAACGTCACCCACGCGGTTGGCGATAAACGCTTTGTTCGCGGCCCGGCTGTTCGCGAGATCCTTGTACCAAAAGCCGATCAGCAGATAGGAGCACAAACCGACCCCTTCCCACCCAATGAATAGCAGCGCAAGGTTGTTGCCCAGAACCAGAACGAGCATAAGCGCGATAAACAGGTTCAGATATGAGAAGAAGCGAGTAAAGTCCTTCTCCTCGGCCATATAACCCACCGCGTACATATGGATGAGCGAACCAATTCCCGTGATGATGAGCACCATCGTCATCGAGAGCGGATCAACCCGAAACTCGAACGGAATCTTGAGGGTCTGGAGGTCAATCCAGTCGAAAAGCGTGACGATAACCGCTCGCTGATCGGGCGGCATCTGAGTCAAACTCAAGAACATCGGTACGGCAATCAGGAATGCCAATGCGATCGGCGCGACTCCGATCCAACCCGCGACCTGCCGCCCCAGTTTCGGCCCGAGTGCTTCGGTGACGATCTTCCCGCCGAGAGCTTGGAAAAGTGCGCCCGCAAGCGGAAGCAGGAATACCGCCCAGATCATGTTGAAACTTGACAGATCCATGCTAGTTCCTCATCACCGACATGTCGTCCACGTCCACTTCGTTGCGATTCCTGAAGATTGCCATGATGATGCCAAGTCCAACCGCAACTTCGGCGGCGGCAACCGCCATGACGAAGATCACCATCATTTGACCGGACATCGCGGTTTCCATCGCTTGCTCGGGGCGAGCGCTGAGGCCCGTTTGATAGCGAGCGAAAGTCAAGAAAGTGAGATTCACCGAGTTGAGCATCAACTCAATGCACATGAACACGACCACTGGGTTGCGGCGAATCACTACGCCGACCGTTCCCAACGAGAACATCGCCGCCGCGAGCACGAGGAACCAAGTTACTGGGACATCATGTACGAGCGTATTCATTTCAACCTCCGCTTCGCGAGCATGATTGATCCCACAATGCCAACCAAAAGGAGGATTGAGGCAACTTCAAATGGCCATACGTAACCGGTGAATAGGTAGTAACCGATCGCCTGCGGAGAACCAAAACTTGAATCAACATTCGAGGGCGCGATACCGATAAGTGGTTTGATGCCCAGGAACCAAATCGAGGCAAGCAATACCGCACCTCCCGTAAATGGCACCACCCGTCCCTCAAGAATGCCGTGAGCTTTCTCGGTTTCCGGTCCTTGCTGAAGCATCATCACGACGAACAGGAAGAGGACCATGATTGCGCCGGCGTAGACCATGATCTGGCTGATTCCGAGGAGTTCTGCACCCAGAACGAAGTAGAGCGCAGCGAGTACCAAAAAGTTGAGTACGAGCGACATGGCGGCCCGCACCGGACTCTTTGAGAAGACAACGCCGCATGCTCCTAGCATCGCAAATACCGCGAGGAGCAGAAAAGCGATTTGGCTTCCGTTTATGCTCAAGAGTCTTTGCCCCCCACGAGTGTGATTGGTCTGCGCTGCACCGCTTCTTGCCCTCGTTTCGAACCGGCAACAAAGTTCATGTAGAGCAGCGCGACAATAGCGGCGGCTGCAACAAATGCGGCCCATCCCCCGAGCGGCCCGTAAAGTTTCGTGGCAACAATCCAGAGCCCAACTACGATGAAGTTGGCCACGGCGAGAGGAAGTAATGACTTCCAGCCCAGATTCATCAACTGGTCATAGCGCAGTCTTGGGAGGGTTGCGCGGAGCCAAATGAAGAAAGTGAGCCCCGCGATCTGCTTGGCAAGGAATCCGACGGGGCCAAGCCAGTAGTTCAAATCGGCCATCGCACGGAATGCACCCGCCATTGATGGATATTCGGCGGCCAAAAACTCCCATCGGATTGGCATCAAGTTGTAGCCGCCAAGGAAAACGGCCGCAAACACACCGCTAAAGATGAAGATTGCGGCGTACTCTCCCATGAAGAACACCGCAAACTTCATGGACGAGTACTCCGTGTGGTACCCAGCGATGAGTTCGTTTTCGGCTTCCGGAAGATCAAACGGAGCGCGGTTCGTTTCCGCAATTGTGCATATCGTGAATACGACGGCCGAGACGAATCCGAAAGGAGTAAAGATGAACCAGTTTTGAACTCCGTCAACGACTCCCCAGAGTGGCTGCATCTGGATGTCCACCATCTCGGTCATCTTGAGTGAACCCGCTGCCATCACAATGCAGGCGAGCGAGACGCCCATCGCAAGTTCGTAACTGATTAACTGCGCGGAACCGCGCAGGCCACCCATGAGCGAATACTTGTTGTTCGAGCCGTAACCAGCGAGAACGAGGCCATATGCGCCGAGGCTAGAGATCGCCAAGACCCAAAGAATTCCAATTTCGACGTCGGCGGCCGGGGAGAAATAACCGAAGAATCCGGTGTGGGGAGCCCAAGGCAAAGTGCCGGCGAGCGCAAACGCGGGAAAGAGAGCGAGTGCCGGGGCGATTGTCCAGATCAGCTTGTCAACCGTGCCCGGGCGGATCTCTTCCTTCAGGAACAGCTTAACGCCGTCGAGAAGTGGTTGGACTAGCCCGAAGGTACGAATCTTCTTGCCGCGCAATCCCGGAATCGGAAAATTGTCAGGAAAGGTAATCGTGCCGCTTCGGTTCGGTCCGATACGGTCTTGCATCCACGACAAAAGTCGCCGTTCGTACCAGATAATGCCGGGGACAAGCGTAAGGATCGGAAGGATAACGAGAATGACACGCAGAAGCGCCATCCAGATATCCGAAGTGATCCAGAGAGCCGTGAATTCCCCCCGACTCGCCGCATCTAGCCATTCCGTGACGGAATCCATTCCCATCGCGACTTTACCGCCTGATTAGGCGTTGCTCTCCTCGCTTTGGGCGGTTGGCTCACTACCTGAAGTGTCAAGACTGGGGTATCCGAGTCTTACTCCTTCCCCGGAGAGTCGAGCATAGTTCAGGCCATCGAACTCAGGGGTGCTACGAACAATCGCTTGGAAGATCTCTTTGGGATTGAAGAGCGGAGTCCCCCCGGCCGCTTGCAGTTTCAATTCACTGAATATTCGCCAAGCCGGTTTCGCATCTCCGGGCGGTGTAAGGCATTGCCCCATGTACTGCAAACGTCGTTCACTGCTAACATACGTACCCTCTGCTTCGGCGGGCATTGCCATCGGCAAAATCACGCTTGCAAAAGCGGCGGCTTCGCACTGGTGGGTGTGCTGAACTACGAGGAAATCGACCGCTTCAAGAGCCCTCTCCGCGAGGCTGCGATCACTGGTTTCCGACAACGGGTCAAATCCAACAAGCCAAAGTGACTTCAATTGACCATTCGCAGCTTGCTCAAGGACTTCCGTTGTGCGTGCCGAATTCACTCCGAGAATTGCGGCCCCCTGGGAGTTCGCGGCAGGAGCAAGTAGGGATGCCTTACCGCCGCCGGCCGAAGCCGCCCGGAAGAATTCGTGCAATGCCTTAACACCATCGGATTCATTGAGCAACCGGTGGGTAGTGATGCCGGCCCATGGCCCAGATTCCAGTAGTTCAACTGCAGCCCGGAGATTCTCTTCGCTCACGCCTGTTGTCTGCGCCACTTCGCTCGCGCTCCCTCCCTTGGCGATAGACGCGAGGCCTGCAATCAGCGCTCCTGCCGTACCGGGTTGGTATCGCAAAATGACCGAAGCAAACTGTTCAACTTCGGTTGGCTCGCTCGTCGCGACCACCACTTTTGCGCCCTTACTCAGCCATGCCTTTCGAACCCGCAGATAGGTCATTGGCTGTTCGTCGGCAAGGTGCGCGCTGAACACGAAGAGCGTGGATTGATCTTCGATTTCAGCCGTGGACAACCCGACTCCCGGAATTCCGAGGGCGCTTTCTGGAGCATCCGATGCCTCGAGGGATGGGTAGCCACCACGCGCATCCATTTTCATTCCTTCAAACGCCTGATTTGCCAATTCCTTAGCAACAAAGATCGCCTCGTTGCTCAGGGTTGGTGACAGTAACATTGCCGAAGAACCCTCACCGAGCGATTCAATGATTCTGTGGTATGCGGCGCTCCAAGACGCAGGCTCAAATCCTTCACCGTTTCGCAAATGCGGGGTCGTGAGTCGGTCGCTTGAGTTATAAAGCGGAACGGCTCCAAACTTAGTCTTATCACAAGTCCATTCCTCGTTTACGGACTCGTTCGTCCGGCCATTGATGCGGACCAGTTTTCCGGCGCGACGATCGTAATAAATATTTGTGCCGTCGGGAGTCAGCGTGCAGATCCCCGGCATCGTTTCCAGATCCCAAGGACGAGCGCGGAATCGATACTTGGCCGACGTCAACGCACCGACCGGGCAAATTTCAATCACGTTTCCGCTGAACTTCGACTCAAAGTCGGTGAGTTGGTAGGTACTGGGCTGCATCATTGCGCCCCGGAACCGGAACGCTAACTGATGGTCTCCGCTGATCTCCTCAGTGAAGCGTACGCACCGACCGCACTGAATGCACCGTTCGAGATCAAGCGTGACGTATTGGCTCAATGGGAATGCCTTGGGGAGGTGCCGCTTGACTTCCAGGAATCGCGAAGTGCTCGGGCCGTACGCCAACGTATTGTTCTGCAACGGGCACTCGCCACCTCGGTCACAGATCGGACAGTCTAAGGGGTGATTGATAAGAAGAAACTCAAGCACTCCCTTCCGGTCTTCATGAATCTCGGCGGTGTCGGTGTAAATCACCATCCCGTCGCTCGCGCCGAGCGTGCAACCGGCTTGGGGCTTCGGCATCTTTCGAATGCTGCCGTCTGGTTGCTTGAATCCCACCTCCACAAGGCACATGCGGCACATCCCAACCGGCTTCATGCGGGGGTGATAGCAAAAGATCGGGATCTCCAAACCAAGCCGTTTGACCGATTCAACTATCAGTTCACCTTTCGGCACTTGTAGTTCAATGTCGTTGACGGTGATCGTCACGGTGTCAGTGGTGGTTGCGGCAGCCATGGGGATTCGCGGTTCCGATTCTATCCAACCGAACGCATCACGCGTGCGGGTTCGGCCCCCTCCCGCAGAATTACGAGGGATTTCCTGATCGTGTCTGCAAGGTTGCGAGGCAAGCAGAATTGCGGCTAAACTGCGCTCACCAAAGTGTGCCTGATCGCGTCGTGCGTGCAGGTTTACATAAGGAATGTAATCATGAAAATGCGATGGAGGGGTTGGAACTCTCTGGCAGTCGTGGCCATGTTGGCGGTGGGCTTATCGTCAACGTCAATGGCTCAGTCCACGACTCCCGTCTTGCGACCTGAAGAACAGACACGTCACGAGCTACATTTGAAGCTCCGGAGCGACCAACAAGAGAGCGAACTAGCCCGGTTCATCTCAGGGTGGGGCTCTATTGCGGAGCGACGAGAGGATGGGCTCATCCGAGTCCAACTAAACCCGAACGAGAGATTGGCATTTCGGGCGACTGCGTTACGATCTTTGGCGATTGTCACAGATCTGAAAGTCGTTGCGCCCCGCGTACCGAACTTCGGGGACATCAATTCTGTCTCCCGACTGCGTGCGTCCATGGACGAGTACGAGGCTGCATATAAGCACTACGAGCGGTACAAGAAGTCCATCGGAGAAGTTGACGATCTCTTCCATGAAGAAGTAGAAGGCGAAGCCGGTGAGGTTGATGAAGTTCCAGGTTTGGACTTTGCGGAAGCCTACGCGGAGTGGGTTGCGGAGCGCGCGTACCCATTTGACAGTTTCGACAACACGGTCTATTTTGAGTTCGCCCGCGAGCAAACTCAAAAGACGCCAACCTTCGGAAATTCTCGTTTTGCCATGTCGCAGTGGCAGTTCCTTGGGCCAACGAACCTGGACATCCCCTACACGATCTACTACGGTCAACGTCCCATCAATGGACGCGTCAATGCGGTGGCATACGATCCGAACAACGCCGGCACTTACTACATCGGTGCGGCAAACGGTGGCGTTTGGAAAACCACTGATGCCGGCGTGAATTGGATGGGCTTGAGTGACACCTGGCCGCTTATGGGTGTTAGTGCTTTGGCTGTGCACCCTACAAATTCCAACATCGTTCTTGCCGGAACAGGAGATTTCGACGGTTTTGACGTGGCTGGATTTGGCATCATGCGGTCCACGGATGGTGGCGGCACTTGGACCAATGTTGGCCAAGCACAGTTTGGATCGGCTCGTATTCGACGTATCGTATTCGACCCAGAAAACCCAAACGTAGTCATCGCCCACAGTTCGGGCACGGGAATCATGCGATCGACGGATGCGGGAATCACATGGTCTCAGGTACACAATACGAGCGCATCGTGGAGTGAGTTGAGCTACGGCGCAATGAATGGCGGTGGAGATCGCCGCCTCTACGCTGGCGGATCAGGGGTTCTACGACGAAGCGATGACCGCGGTCTTACGTGGAACACCTTGACGCTCCCAGGATCCGGCGGCGGCACAATCGGTGTCGCGGCTTCCCCCGTTGATTACGACACGGTCTACCTCCTCCGAAGTGGCAATGAGAGTGTCTACAAGTCTACTAACGGAGGTCAAACTTGGACAAGCATTACCGCAGGTTTCCCCGGCGGCTATAACTGGTCTCAGTCTTGGTATGACTGGCACATCTACTGCTCCAAGCGGGACAACGGCTCCGGAGGCTTCATCGATGTCATTTACATCGGCTTAATCGACGTTGTTCAGTCGCCAGATGGAGGCACCACTTGGCGCAATATTGGCGGCGGAAAGCAAGGAAACAATTGGAATGCAACGTATTCCAATACGGCAATCACGCACAACGACCAGCACTCGTTCGCAATCAATCCGAGCAATCCAAATGAGGTGCTCGTTGGAAATGATGGCGGCATCTACCGCATGAACTTCCTTGTGAACAATCCCAGTGATCAGTCAGATGACAACGTCGCTTATGCGAAACTCAATCGCAACTTGGGAATCACGCAGTTCTATCGGATTGCGGTGCACCGGACGAACGCTTCCTATGTTCTTGGCGGAACGCAGGACAACGCCTCACCACACTCTTTTGGTGATCTTGCCAATTGGGGCAATCCGGGAGCAGGTGACGGAGCAGGATGCGCCATCAATCCGTTCAACCAACAAAACCAGTACGCAAGTTCGCAGGGCCACGGTCTAACGCGAACGAACAATGCCTGGAATTCCTCCTTCTCAATTCGACCGAACTTTAGCGGCCACAGTACGCCATTCATTGGCATCATGCGGCTAGACCAAAACACGGGCAATCACCTCTACGTGAACACTCAGTGGCTGAACCGTTACGACGTCCAAAATAACACTTGGACGATGAAAGTTGGCAATGTCCAACTGGGTAACGGCGGCATCATTAGTGAGATCGCAGTTGCCGACGGCGACAGCAATCGGATTGCATGTGGCGCGAACGGTGCTCTGCACATCACGACTGATTTTGGCGTGACGTGGCGAGAAATTGGCCGAGCCGGTCAATCAGGTGGACTGCCCAACCGGACGGTCAAGGGCATTTCATATCACCCGACAAACCGCAATCAGATGTTGGTTACGGTTAGCGGTACAGGCACTCCGCACGTGTGGCGATGCCTCGACACATCGGTAGCGAATCCCGTTTGGGTGTCCGTGAGCAACGGACTTCCGAACATCCCAACCAATACGATCGTCCGCGATCCCGATGACCCGGACAACACTTGGTACATCGGTACTGACGTCGGTTGCTGGATGACGGACACCGCTGGCGCATCGTGGATTGACATCACCACGCCGTGGGGTCTGCCGCGAACGCAAGTGAGCGAGATGGTCATGAGTCCGTTTAGTCGAACGATTACGGCGGGCACTTTTGGCCGAGGAATCTGGCAACTTCAACTCACGGGCGGCACGATCAACTCTGTATCGGTCAATCCCGATACCGTCTATGCGGGTGATCCGAGTACCGGAACCGTCATCCTTAAGGTGCCAGCGGGTGCCGGTGGAGGCGTTGTTGACTTGAGCAGTTCAGATGGACGAGTCGGAGTTCCTGCTCAGATCACGGTCGCAGAAGGCCAAACTATGGGAACCTTCCCGATCACGACTACGTTTGCGACAAGTGCCTACTCGTCAACGATCACGGCAACATATCAGGGGCAATCCAAGAGCGCAGTGCTCAATGTCCTGCCGATCACGGTACTCGTACCCGATTCGGCCGGCGAGTTCAACGCAACTCCGCTCTTCCCCGGCGAATTTGATCGTCTTTACGATTCCGACAACCGTCGGTACTCGTATTTTGCGAACAATCCTCGCCTACCATTCGCCGGAACGACGATCGGATTCACGTCGCCAACAACGACTGCGGATAGCATCAAGCTAGTCGTAGAGATGAATTCGGCGCCAGGTCGTGTAAACACGACGCTTCAGGCCTACGACCACAATCAGAGAGTCTGGGTGGATCTGATGTCCTTCAGCCCGCCCCAATTCGACTACGTGTACGAAACCTACCTACCTAACCCGAACCGGTTCATTGACGACGATGGCGTCATCGCTATTCGAGTCTTCCAGTTCAAGTTAGGATTGCTTAGCACGCTGACGTGGCAGTCGAACATCGACCAAACCATCCTCATCGTCCGCGAGTAGGAGGGCTATCTCTGTCCCGGTGCCAAAACGGCACCGGGGCTTTTTTCTTGCCTTCAACGGGCTCATCCGGTCAATCCCGACAACAAGGTGCAGTTTCCGTCAAAATCTACGAGTAGAAGTCACTATGAGCTCGACAATCCCTCCTGCGAACCCGAATCTCACCGATCAAATGAACGACGATGAGTTGTTGGAACATTACGCCGAGAGGGAATATAAATGGGGATTCACTTCCGAAGTCGAGTCTGACACCCTTCCTCCGGGTCTAAACGAAGATACGGTTCGGTACATCAGTCAAAAGAAGGGCGAACCGGAGTGGATGCTTGAGTTCCGACTCAAGTCACTTCGCCACCTTGCAACGATGCCGTATCCGAAGTGGCCGAACGCACACTACGAGCAGCCAGACCTCCAGGCAATTTCCTACTATTCCGTACCGAAGAAGATGCCGAAGCTCAACAGCCTCGATGAGGCTGATCCCGAGCTAATCCGAACCTTCGAGAAGTTGGGAATTCCGCTTCACGAACAGATGATCCTTGCAGGAGTCGCGGTTGACGCGGTTTTTGACAGCGTATCGATCGCCACAACCTTCAAGGAAAAGCTCCGAGAGGCTGGAGTGATCTTCTGTTCCATGAGTGAAGCGATCCGAGAGCATCCAGATCTTGTGCGCGAGTATTTGGGATCTGTGGTTCCCTATTCGGACAACTATTTCGCCACGTTGAACAGCGCAGTATTCTCCGACGGTTCATTTGTCTTCATTCCAAAAGGTGTGACCTGCCCCATGGAACTGAGCACCTACTTCCGCATCAATGAGCGGAACACGGGCCAATTTGAGCGGACGCTCATCGTCGCCGAAGAGGGCGCATCGGTCTCGTACTTAGAAGGTTGCACAGCCCCAATGCGCGATGAAAACCAACTTCACGCCGCAGTTGTCGAGTTGGTCGCTTTAGACAACGCGACGATTAAGTACAGCACGGTCCAAAACTGGTACCCCGGGGATAAGAATGGTGTTGGCGGCATCTTCAACTTCGTTACGAAGCGTGGCATCTGTAAGGGCCGTGCCAGCACCATCACGTGGACTCAGGTTGAAACCGGTTCGGCAATCACGTGGAAGTATCCCAGCGTAATTTTGCGCGGCGATGACAGCATTGGCGAGTTCTATAGTGTCGCCCTCACGGGCAACAAGCAGCAAGCCGACACGGGCACCAAAATGGTGCACATCGGTAAGAACACCCGCTCGACGATCGTCAGTAAGGGGATCAGTGCTGGCGAAGGGCAGAACACCTACCGTGGCCTCGTGAAGATCAACGCCGGCGCAGACAATGCCCGCAACTATTCAGTCTGTGACTCGATGTTAATGAGCGATCGTTGCGGCGCCCACACCTTCCCTTACATTGAGGTGAAGAACAACACAGCGAAAATGGAACACGAGGCCACCACAAGCAAAATCGGTGAGGACCAACTGTTCTATCTGGCGCAACGTGGAATCAGTGAAGAAGACGCGGTGAACATGATAGTCAGCGGTTTCTGCAAAGACGTTTTTCGCGAATTGCCAATGGAGTTCGCGGTGGAAGCGCAGAAACTCCTTGCAGTGAGTCTTGAGCACTCGGTCGGCTAGTGGCCACAACCCCCGAAGCACTGGAAGAGATTCGCCTTCGCCTATCCTTTGCAGGCTCAATCCGGACGAAAGCAATGTTCGGCGGGCATGGAATTTATGCCGACGATCTCTTCTTCGCGATCATTGTGGATGGCACGGTCTATCTCAAGGTGGACGATCGGAACCGGAAAGACTTCCTAGACCAAGGCATTGAGCCGTTCCGACCGTTCGATGACGAACGTGCAATGAACTACTTTTCGATTCCAGCAACCGTCTGGGACGATCCGGCGGAACTGGGGCTGTGGGTGGACAAAGCCCTTGCCGTGGCCGAAGACGCCCGTCAAAAAAAGAAGCCAAAAAAACGTTAGGACCACGAAACTTTGCGTTCAAGCGTTCGTCTCACTCTCTGTGCCAAAGCGAGCCTCAATCCGTAACTTGTGACGGAAACCCGAAGTGATCCATTTCGGGCGAGTCCCGATTGGCATCATTCATTGAGGCAACACATGGTGTTCAAGGACCAAGCACAGGCGCTGGTAACGCGCTGGGAGCAAGAAACGACGCGGCACGACTGGTTTCCCCTGATCGTCCACACGTCGGTTGTGCTTTCGGCCGATTCCGCGACCCCAGACCGAATCTTGGACGCGCTTGACGCACTCCTTTCGGACAACACGCAGGGGCGTGCCCGAAGTGTCTTCCAAGTTGTCGGTTACCTCCGTCAACTCGCGGCGCGGGCGGATGTGGAGCCGAGCATCGGCCCACAAGTGATTCGTCTACGCTAACGCTCAATTCGACCTCGTCCCGACTGGGGCGAGGTCTACTCATTTGGCTCGGGTGCAGGGCCCTCTTGTCGTAATTCTTGGATGATCCGCTCGGCAACTGGTTTCACGGGATCCCACTGTGTCGCCAAGCCTAAGAGCCAGATCGTGATGGAGACCACTACCGTTGCTCCAAGGACCGTGCCGAGTCCCTGAAAGATGCCAAGACGTAAACGCATCTTCCAATTTGAGTTTTCCGCGATGGAACGTTCAAGCACGACCTGATGCTTCTCTAACGCCTCGATCAAGTCGCGGATCGCCTGCGTCTCGGCTTCATTTGACTCGGGCCCGGACATATGTTTACAGACGCAGTGAGAGCACTCATTGAGTCAGTCCGGGAAGTGAGGACCATTCGAATGGAATCATGAATCAGTTTTTTAGTCAAGAGCGTCCTTCTTTCATGAGCGTCTTCGCGATGATTCCGGCAGCGATTGCCCTTGCCCTTGCTCCTGCCGAAGATGGGCAAAGAAACGGGCAGCCGATCGTGTTCGGGACGAGGTCGGCCCTGACGCAAATGAATACTCTCTTCGGTCCCACCGGGCTCATCACCGTTCCGACCGCCTACACGGCAGACCCTCAGCAAGTTTCGTTTGGAGCCTCGTTTGGCCGAGAATTTAGTGCACCAAGCATTAACTTTGGAATCGTCCCCTACGTTGAGGTAGGAGGCGCATTCTTGCAACGAGCGAGCGCAAGAAATCGAGCCATTGGGAACGCGAAGGTAACGATCATTCCCGAGAACTTCGATCGATTCGAGGTCGGCGTGGGCGTGATAGACGCGGTTGATGCGGTCAATCAGACTTTCTATTTCGTCGGTTCAATGGATTTGACTCCGCCCAATTGGGATCCAACCGGAAGAACCGGAAACCCAATCGCATTCAAGATTCACGCGGGCGCAGGAACGGGTCTATTCCAAGAAAGGGTTTTCGGAGGCGCGGAACTGCTGTTCCCGAATCAGTTCGCGCTTATTGGTGAGTACGACACCGAGAACTTCAACGTTGGATTACGCTACGTGCACGATGATCGCTTCCGCATTCAACTTGGCGTTCGCGACAAGAGCATGATCCTTTCTGCCACGACGTTGATCCGGTTCTAACTAGCCCGATTGCCCTTGTCGGTCCTTCAGTTAGTTGCGTATGCGACGTAATTGATGAAGAGATGCTAACAGGGAACGGACTTACGGAAGAAAAGAAGGTTGCCTACATGACCTTCTTGGGCGCACACGCATGCATCAGCGATGCGATTGAGACCCAGTTGAAGCGGAACAAGATGATTCCACTTCATGTATATGACGTCTTGGTCACGCTTGAAATGGCAGATGAAGACGGACTGCGGATGAGCGACTTGGCTTCGCGCGTTCTCTACTCACGAAGCGGGCTCACGAGGCTCGTTGATCGCCTCGAAGCCAATGGCTATGTAACGAGAAGTCGGTGTCCCGAGGATCGACGGAGTCTCTGGTGCAGGCTCACAGATGAAGGGGCACGAGCGAGAGAGGATGCTTGGCCGGTCGTTCGGGACTGCATGGAGAAGTATTTTGCAGCCGTCATTTCCGATGACGAAGCCACGCACCTCAAGTCGATGATGCAGCGTGTTATTGATGCTGTTTCTGACAAAGGAGCGTCAGAGGCGTGTCACAAGATTCAGACAGATGAATCCGACGACGACTAGCGCTCCGTATCCCGCAATCGTTGCGGCGCCTGGATAGTCTTTCGCGATGCGTTGCCCGAAGAAGAGTGTCGTAAGCGTTATCGCAGCGGCGCTGAGTGCGTAAAACGACCACATGTCGGGCGATTGAAGCATCACAAGTTGAATTAAGGCAAAGGCGGCGAGTAGCGCACTACCAAATTCAAGGATTGTCAGCAAGGGCAACAGCAAGCCGACCGTGCCCTTGAGTGGGGAATTTGCGAAGTGACCCTCAAGCCACTCCTTATTTCCCTTGAAGTCTACGATCTTGTCCACCGCAGACTGACCAAACGCAATCGCGAGGATTACTAAGACAAACCCCAATCCCCAAGCCGCTGAAAGTTCTGCCATTCCTAACTACGTCCTTCCGGCGAAGGGTACCGTCCTCGCGTGTTCGGCGCGGTAACAGTTAAGAAAGGACGGGAGAAAAAACTTCGAAATGGATACCCGTGGGTGCAACGCGGTGAACTTGCGAGTGCCGAAGCCGAAGACGGGGCTCTAGTCCGAGTGTCCGACATGGACGGCGCGGTCGTTGGGATTGGTACATACAACTCTTTGAGTCGGTTTCCCGTACGTATGCTCTCACTCAATGATGAGGAGATTACGCAGGAGTGGTTCGCCAATCGCTTCAATGCGGCGAGTGCCGTTCGCGAAAGACTCATCAATGGTACGAATAGTTGGCGGGTAGTCAGCGCGGAAGCTGACGGCGTTAGCGGGCTGATTATCGATAAGTTTGGGCCGCATTACGTATTTCAAGTCCGTTCTTTGGGAATGGAGAAACTTCGCTCACTCTGGTTCCCTGCTCTTATGGATGTCTTTTCCCCGGAGTCCGTGATGGAGCGGAGCGATATGGCGGGACGCAAAGAGGAAGGACTCGAACCTGTCGCAAAAATGCGCCACGGCAACGTACCGGTCACAACGGAGATAGAGGAGGATGGATTTGCGTACACCGCGCCAATCCTCGACGGACTGAAGACTGGCTTTTACTTAGACCAACGAGAAACTCGACGTCAGTTTGCCGAAAGGGTGCAGCCCGGTGAAAAGGTCTTGGACTTGTTCTGTTACACGGGTACGTTTGCCCTCCGGGCGGCCCTCAAAGGGGCGGAACCGGTGGCAGTTGACATCTTCAAGCCTGCGATCATTGCCGCGCGGATGGATGCCGAGCGATACAAACTTAACTATCCGATCGTCGAGGCGAATGCCTTTGAGTTCATGGAGGAAGGGCCACTGGGGCCATACGACTGGATACTGATTGATCCACCCGCGATCGCCAAAACGGCAGACAAACGTGATTCGCTTAAATGGGCGATCTGGAAGCTGGTGCATGGCGCAATTCCTCACCTGAAAGTCGGAGGACGGATGATCGTCTGCGCCTGTACGTACCAGATGGGGTTGAATAACCTGCTCGAAACATGCCGATTAGCCGCAAGCGATCGTAATGCCCGATTTACATTGGAGAACGTTACGTATCAGGACTTGGATCACCCGATGCCACTTGGATTTCCGGAGGCCGCTTATCTCAAGTGTGCTTGGCTCCGCCGAGACGCTTAGGTGCGTAGGAAGAATCTGAGTTTCGTTCCGACAACGCAAACCAGTGCGACAAGCAACATCTGCAAAACGCCGTAGACGGTCAGCACTTCTAACCCATAAGTGGGAAGGTCGTCGTAAGCCCAAGTGCCAAACCATGTGTTCAGAGGCAAGATTCGCGTGAATGCCGGCACAAATGTTGTGATCGCAATATAGCCGAGCATTGGATTCATGCCTACGGCCGCAATCCCTCGTTGGCCCATGCCCTCCAGACCTTCTAATCCGGCCAACAGCCAAAACGCTAGCCCCGCTGTGACCGGAAAATAAGCCAAGGTCGCGGGATCCTTACGAATCCCTCCTCCAACCGACTCGGCAAGTACCCCGAGAATCAGAAACAGGGTTCCCCATAGGGCCAAGGATCGCTCTCTACTCGGAGGCAACAAAAGCGGCATGACAGCGGCAACAGCCGAAATCGCCCACAAAACGACGAATGAGCGAGCAAAGAGAGCGCTGGTGGTGCCAGCGACGATTACCAAACTAACGAAGATGAGTCCCCGAGAATAAAGCCAGTCGATGGGCGCCGATTTCTTCTGTAGATAAAGGCGACCGGCGAGTATCCCTGGCACCACGATCGCCAGATATTTCATCAACTCGAATAGATAGAAGTCGGGAGCAGGCGTCCATTCAGTGGCCGGGCGAAGGAAAGAGAGGACGGGCGGCATGCCATCTTGGGAAGCGACGAAGAGGATCATCACCAAACCCGTCAGAAAGACTAATCCGAAGGTAGAGCGTCCGAGCAGAAGATAGGCAAGACCACCCCCGAGTGCCACATTGGCGAGAACCAACAGAATCACGTCCGGTGCATCCCAGTTCACGGCTGAAAGCGCGGCGAACGTCCATGTTCCGAGAAACCAGATCAAACCGAGAACACCCACAATGTTCATCGCGGCACTTCCCCACTTCGGAACGCTGTTGGGGAGTCGTCCCCAAGCCATCGCCATCAAGACGAAGGCGAGCATCCCGCGCCACCACCCAGGTGGCCCGTCAGCAGGCACGACTGTCGTCCACTTGACGACAAAGGCGAACAGACCCAGCGAGACAAATCGCATGAGGGTCGCAACGACGAGTCGCCACGTCGCAACGCCCTCTTCTCTTCTTCGCTCGAAAGCCAACGGGATGGCAGCCCCCATCGCAAAGAGAAAAAACGGAAAGACGAGGTCCACCCATGTGATTCCAAATGTACTTGGGTCGAGTTTGTGCCCCGGCGGCGGCGCCTGGGCATGAAACATCCAGGACGGGAGATGGCGGCCGTTGACCTCGCCGAATGGGATCATCCCGCTCAGCGCCATGCCCAGCAGGGCGATTCCGCGCAGCGCGTCGAGCGCGACCGCCCGTTTCACGGGCGGAGGAGCCAGAGATTGGTTTCGCCATGCATGGTGTGGTGCAAGGCAACGCTACCGATAAATACGCGATCGGCCCACGTGTGACCTTGCCCACCAACAATCAGGGCTCCTGCGCCCCGCTCATCCGCCGCCGTAGCCAAGCCATCCTGGGCATCGGACATTACGACTTCGTGAATGACTTCGACCCCCGGCAAGGAACTCTCGGGGAACATGTTCCGTTGCTGAGCCACCATCTTTTCGACATTGGGATCCGGGATCGAGATGAAGTCCGCCATATTTGGAAAGAGCCAACCGTAATTGGGTGCCGAAACATCAACCGTCGTAGTGACATGAAGTTTTCGCAAGCAACCGGGGGCATGTGCGATGAATGACTCCCAGCACTTCTTGGAATAGTCACTCATGTCTGTGGCAAAGACCATCGTTGAGAGATCGGCACCACCTTGCTTGACGAGGAACAGACTCGACTTACCGTGAAGAGCGAGCCCTCTCGTCACCGAGCCCATGAATAGGCTTCCGAACAATCCTTTTCTCTCGCTCCCGGTGATGATAAGGTCTGCTCCGGTTGCTTCCGCCCTGGCATTGATTTCCATCGCGGGATCGCCGCAAGGCACCCACGTTGTCGCTCCGGAAATCCGTTCCGCGACACGTTGCGCAGCGGCGTTCGTTGACTCCTCAATCTGAGTCAGCACATTACTTGGGACGTTCACCGCACCGAAGGAGAATGGTGCGCTTACGGTTACCGGTTCGATGACCGATACAACCTCAACGACCGCCCCTCTGAGTGCCAGTTGGGAAAGAGCCTGCGTCAGCGGCGCAGAATCGTATCCGGGGTGGATCGCGAGAATGACCTTCATGGTGTTATCATTCTATTCTGCCTGCGCGGTCCCGGAATCGTGGAACGGAAGCCGCAATTCAGGACTTTGTAAGATACGAGGCGATCTCGAATCGTAATGAAACCTATGAGCGCAATTTGGCCTGTCGTTGGCACCCTCGCAATCGGCGCCGCCGTCGCCGGATTGATGGCGCGCACCACCCCAACGAATCCGCCCATGAACGAAACAATCAAAGACGCCGCAACTGGCCTGATGTGCCAAACCACTCCGCCGGAGCGGGAAGATAAGGTCATCCTGACCGACGCTGAGTGGAAGGAAAAACTGACGGACGAGCAGTACCGAATTCTGCGAAACCACGGAACCGAAGCCGCGTTCTGTGGTCCAAATCTCGAGCCGAAAGGGGAAGGACATTACGAGTGTGTCGGATGCAAACTGCCGCTATTTGGTGCGACGAAGAAGTTTGAATCGGGCACGGGGTGGCCAAGCTATACCGAGCCGTATGACCAGAAGAATCTTTGGTATCGCCAAGACCGAAGTTATGGAATGACGCGGGTCGAGGTGCTATGCGCGCGGTGCGATGGACACCTGGGGCACGTGTTCCCAGACGGGCCGCCACCGAGCGGTTTGCGGTACTGCATCAACGGTACGGTGCTGAATTTCATTCCAAAAGCCGACTAGGTCGCACTGAACCCCGAATCTCAAGGAGCGTTGTGGCAAGCATGGTTACTTGCGTCACGCTCCTTTTGGCTTTGTTCGCTCCGCCACCCATCTCTCCGGCGCAGGTCCAAGCCGCCGCCGAAATCCATAACAAACACAACGGAACGGGGCTCGTTATTCGCCAGGGCGGGCGAACTCTCCACGAGTCGTACGGTCGGGGATGCACCGCGAGCACCCAACAGCCCCTGAATAGCGGCACGAAGACGTTCACCGGCATCGCAGCACTATTACTCCATCAAGAAAACGTCATTCGGCTGGACTCAAAGGTCGGTGACTACGTGCCGCACTGGGCTAGCGACCGCAACCGCCGCGAGAAGACCGTTCGCGAACTCCTGTCCCTTAGTAGCGGCCTGGTATCAAACGGTTTGGTGCAGGACGGTGGTCCATCTTGGCAGGCGCAGAGCGAAGGGAGAATCGCCCTCTTGCGCCGATTCAACTATGGTGCGGCCCCCTTTTCCACGTATGGTCACGCATACGAAGTGAAAACCGGGAAGTCATTCGAGGAGTTTATGGAGCAGCGAATCTTCGACCCGATCGGAGTCCGTGTGGGGTGGCGTTGGCGCTGTGAGGACGGTCGAGCACAACTCGGCGGCGGGGCAATTATGACGACCGGCGATTGGGCAACGTTTGGCGACTTCCTCCTTCGGCGGGGCCGGGTAGGGGACAGACATTTGATCGAGTCACGCTGGTTTGATGAGATCACAAGGCCGGGAGCGTCCGAAGCGTATGGCTTGGCTGCTTGGCTCAAGCTAGATGCCGACCCTCTTTCGGGAACTTTCCCCGGCAACGACCTTCCCACCGAGCGAATGATGGGGTTCTACATGGCAGCCGGCGCCGGCAATCAACGGCTCTACATATTGCCTGCGATGGATCTCGTAGTGGCCCGGAACGCGACCGGAAATGACCGCTCGTGGAGCGATCGAGAGTTCCTCAAAGCACTCGTCGCCGCAAAAGAGTAGTTTTTGCGCCTACAATAGGAAGCATGAGTTTGAGCCGTCGCACGGTCCTCAAGGGATTCGGCACAGCAGTCGCCCTTCCCTTCTTGGAGTTCGGGATGCCGACCAAGGCATTCGGCATCTCTTCGCAGGCGCGGCCCGTGCGGATGGCGTTCCTCTTCGTACCCAACGGCATTGACATGGCCGGTTGGCGCCCGGGCGCTGACGGTGCGCTCGGTGCCCTACCCGAGATTCTTGCTCCGCTCGAATCCGTGAAGAATGAGATCAACGTCGTTTCGGGGCTGGCCCAACTTCGCGCGAACGCCAACGGAGATGGCCCCGGCGACCACGCTCGCAGCACCAGCACATGGCTCACCGGCGTTCAAATCAAGAAGACCGCAGGGGCGGACATTCAAGCGGGAGTCAGCGCCGACCAAGTTGCGGCCCAATTCATCGGCAAGAACACGCGGTTCGCGAGTCTGGAAATCGGCAGTGAACGCGGGGCGATGGCGGGTAACTGCGACAGCGGTTACTCATGCGCCTACTCAAGCAGCATCAGTTGGAGCGGCGAAAGCACCCCGGTCGCGAAAGAGGTGAACCCAAGGGCAGTGTTTGAGCGGCTATTCGGGAGTGCCGATACGGTGGAAGCAAATATCAGCCGTGAAGCGCGAATGACGTACCGACGGAGCATTCTCGACATGGTTTCTGAAGATGCCGATGCTTTGCGCTCTCGACTCGGGACACGGGATCAGCAGAAATTGGAGGAGTATCTGGATGGCGTGCGGGCCATTGAGAGACGGATTGCCATGGCCGAGCAGGAGAATCAAGCGTTGACGATGGACGGCGTACAATCTCCACCTGCCGGCATTCCGCGTGATCGCGGGGAGCATATCCGGTTGCTGGGTGACATGATGGTGATGGCTTTCCAAAGCGATTTGACGCGTATTTGCACGTTCATGTTTGCGAATGACGGAAGCAATCGCCCCTATCCCGAAATCAATATCGGCGATGGGCATCACGATGTTTCGCACCACGGGCGCGACCCCGAAAAGATGAAGAAAAAGCGGGAGATTGACCTCTTTCATGCGCAGCAACTTGCTTATGTCCTAAGGCGGATGTCGGAGACGTCCGACGGAGATAATTCCTTGTTGGATAACACGATGTTGGTTTATGGCGCCGGGATCAGCGATGGCGACCGCCATAACCACGATGACTTACCGATTTTGGTCGCGGGTAAAGGTGGCGGAACATTGCGAACCGGTCGGCACCTTGTGTACGGCGATCGAACCCCAATGACGAACCTTTTCGTTTCGATGTTGGGGCGCGTCGGGGTTCCGATTGAGCGGTTGGGTGACAGTACGGGGCCGCTCAAAGAGTTGTTCTAAAGGGGTTTCCGTACCGCCGAAGACTGCAGGGGCACTGAGCACCGAGTTCTTGCCGAGAGTAGGCGCATCGGCGACCGGTTCATCTTCCTCCTTACCATCCCTCGTAGAATAGGAGCAGAGCCGTGTATCAGGCACCCCTTCCTCCCGGTTACGCCAACCTCAGCGAAGATGAGGCCCACGCTCGCATCCAATCCGCCAAGGACACGTTAGGCTCGCGCCTCGTTATCCTCGGCCACCACTATCAGCGCGACGAGATTATCGTCCATGCGGACTATCGGGGGGACAGTTACAAACTCGCGAAGGACGCCAACCGCCACCCCGAAGCCGAGTTCATCGTGTTCTGCGGTGTGCACTTCATGGCCGAGAGCGCGGACATCCTGACCCCTGACAACCAGATTGTCATCCTGCCAAACCTGGCAGCCGGCTGTTCGATGGCGGACATGGCCAACATCTTTCAGGTACGAAACGCTTGGAAGCAGATTAGCGAAGTATTAGGCGAGATCGAGGCCCCGCTTAGCGCGACGGTTGATCCGGCTTTCACCGGCGCGAAGATTGAGACGGCGGTGGTCCCCGTCACCTATATCAACAGCGCGGCGAACCTGAAAGCGTTTGTCGGCGAGCATGGCGGCGTGGTCTGCACCAGCACCAATGCCCCGACAGCAATTGAATGGGCACTTTCACAAGGGGGCAAGGTGCTCTTTTTCCCTGACCAGCATCTTGGAAGAGCCACCGGATGGAAGATGGGTTATGAACCTGACAAAGACATGATTGTTTGGGATCCGTTCTTGCCGCTCGGCGGCAACACCCCCGCACAAATACAGGGAGCAACGTTTATTCTGTGGAAGGGTCACTGCAGTGTCCATAAACGTTTCACGGTGGAACAAGTGGCGGCAGCAAGGGCCGCTGATCCCAATGTGCGGGTGATCGTTCATCCGGAGTGTCCGCTCGATGTGGTGAAAGCCGCGGATCTATATGGGAGTACGGAGTTTATTCTCCACACGATCGAAGGGGCCGCGCCGGGAACGTCGTGGGCGGTGGGGACCGAAGTAAATCTTGTCCGCCGGATTGCCCGAGAAAATACCGATCGCCGGGTTGTGTGTCTCGATCCGCAGATCTGCCCGTGCGCGACGATGTACCGGATTCACCCCTCGTTCCTCTGCTGGACTCTCGAGCAGTTAGTTGAAGGAAACGTGGTGAATCAAGTGAAGGTGCCAGAACGGATCGCTGACTGGGCCGGCGTCGCTCTGCGGCGGATGCTCGAAGTCGCGGCGGCCCCGGTGAAGGATTAGGGATTGACGGGTCAATTTTGTCAACGGCTAACTGGAAATGTTGAAAAGACTTTCTCCACCGCCTTCGCAAGTGCCTCGGCATATTTCAATTGATTCTGTCGCGAGGACATCCATTGCTCGTCGGCGCGTTGAGTCAGCACGACCATCTCCACCAACACCACGGGTACACGACTATGAATCGAACCACTAAGCGCACCCTGCCGCGCTCCGACCGCCGTTTGTTGCTCCGTCCGGAGCCCCCGATCTGACAACTCCCCTTCCAACGACTCCGCCAGAGCCGAGTGAAACACTTGCGCGTACTCTTTGCTCTTTGCGAGGACAGCGGCGCTTGGTCCCGTCACTCCGTTGACGGTTCCCGTCCGAGCAGGATAGAAGGTAGCGAATCCACGTTCACTTGCGGCGTCGCAGTGCAGTCGGACGACGTAGTTCGCGCCGAACGTGTTGCCCACCTCGGCTCTCGCTCGGTTGGTGACCACTTGGTTTTGGGTGGCCTTTGTCAGTTTCACCTCGGCCCCCCGCCGCCGAAGATACTCTTTCAGACTAAGGCCGACTTTCCAGCAAACTTCCAACTCGGTCAGGGTTTGACCACGAGTGCCGACGCCGTTCTCGCTTGGGTGTCCGGGGTCCACGACGATTTTCACCCCGGCAAGCGGCGGGGGCGCGGATTGCGGGGCCATGAGAGCGAGCGCCAGAGGGAGGATCATGCCTCTATTCTGACGCTTGCCACCTATCTTCCGTTGTCGTACAGATCAATCACGACCCCCATGGGAATCGGGCCAGGATCCTGTTCGCGCTGGTTGAAGACATCTCTGCCCGCACGCGGGCCAATACAAACCCATGACATCTCGACCAACGCGCCGGAATCAACCTTGCCTTCGCCGTAAATCTGTCCGGAAAATGACCGGCCCCCTGCGTTCATCGAGAAGTCACCGAGGTATGTCACTTTCTCACCTGCACGCGAATAACGTACGGAGATTGAGCGAACGTGGTCGTTCTGCCAGCCCTGCGTCTGCCCACGAACGTTATCAATCAACAATCGAGTGGCGATCCGCCGCGCGATGGCGACGGGCACTTCCCCACGATCAGCGGTGGGCTGGAGCGTTCTCGCTTCGGCGGGCGAGAGTTCCAGCCACTCCGTGTTCCACGCCCACTTGGTGAAGTTGATCCACATACTGAGGCCGTTCTCCACCTGATAAAACCGTCGCCCTCGGGTGGGGTCGGCAGAACTGGGAAGGTCTCGACTCGTGGCCCGGAGGATCGCCCCCCCTGGCTCGCACTGCACGGGGCAGTGATCCGATTCGGGCAACTCAGGAACTGGCTTGTTAGCGTAGCGCTTCTCTAATCGAAGGTTGTTCCACCGTTGGAGCGCAAGCGTCATCATCTGACGAACGGAAGCGGCTTCTCCACCCGCGAACCGTGCCCCGAGATATTCGCCTTGAGGTCCAATCGCATAAATGCCCTGCTTCGTTCCGGGCTCGTGCCAGTTTTGGGGGTCGGCAAGCCGCGTTGCTTCCCCAAATTTCTGGAACAGCCCGCCCGCAAATGTGCTGGCCTGCTGCTGGCGACGCTGTTGATTCTCGCTGCAAAGCGACTCGACTTCCTCCGCAGCAGGGACGAACTCCTTGGCGAGGGCTTGAATGTTGGGGTCTGACCAGACCACCTGACGTCCACGAACGCCGTTGTTTCACGTACAGCCGAGGGGGTGGCCGTTCATCGTCCAAAGCAGAACGGGGCGACCCAACTCTTGCGCGGTGCGGAAACCTTCTTCGGCACTGCTCCGCCAGGAAATGGTCTGCCAACTGGTCTCTCGCGAGTCGGGGAGGATGAAGTTCCGCCACTGGACGAAGTTCTCGCCGGTTGGGGTTAGAGATCGAGGTGCGACGGGTGGCCCGGCTTGCGCTGGACTTTCCGGGGTCCGGGTGGCTACGTATGTGGAGCCCCCGAGCACGGCCAATGCCGCGCAAGTCAATCCGGTTACCTTCATCAATCGTATTTTAGCGCGAAAAGGTTGGAGTTGATTCAGTAGGATTGAGGTTGTGACGGATCGGTATTACATGACCCTTTGGCCGATTGCGGGCGACCTGCCGACACGCCTGAAGAAGGTGAAGGACGCCGGATTTGATGGGTTTGAGGATTGGGTGCAATCACACGCGACGCTTCGGCCCCTAATGGATGAGCACGGCTTGCGGTACCGGGCAATGGTGGCGGGCGACACGACCGACGCGTTCAAGAAAGGGCTCGACGAAGCGTTCGATTGTGCATGCGACGGCGTCACGGTGCATGCCGGACGGGCTTCGATGGAGTTCGGAGAGGCGCGGGATCACCTCGGGGTGCTTTCGGCGATCGCGAAGGAGTATCCGTTCCTTGTGGACTTTGAAACGCACCGCGGGCGGTGCCTGTTTGAGCCGATGATGACGGCGAGGCTACTCGCTGAGTTACCCGATCTTTGGCTGACTTTGGACATTTCGCACTGGACCGTGGTGACGGAGAGCCTGCTCGGCGGGTTCGCCCCGCAACTGGAAGCGACCCTGAAGCGGACTCGTCACATCCACGCTCGGGTTGGATTCGAGGAAGGGCCGCAGGTGCCTGATCCTCGCTCAGAGAGATGGTCGCGTTATCTGGCGACTTTTGACGGCTGGTGGGATACGGTGCGAGCGGAATGCGCGGCCCGGGGCGAAGAGTTTTTCACAGTGGATCCGGAGTTTGGTCCGCCCCACTATCAGTGGACGCATCCCGCGACTGGAGAGGCGCTCGCTGACCCGTTTGAAGTTGCCGTTTGGATGCGCGATCGGTTGCAAAAACGGTGGCAACCGGGATAGGATTTTGAATCATGAGCGGACCGCTCAAGGCCATTGTGTTGCTTGTCGTATTCGTGATTGCAACTTTTGTGATTTTCACGTTACTCATCGCGATTGATGGGGCAAACATGGATCGTGCCAGTGCCAGTTACGTCCAGGGTCGCTGGATTCTCGCGGCGGTGTTCGGCGTCATCGTAGCGGCCGGACTGAGTCGAGCAATAAAGGACAAGTAACCAAACTCACTCGGCAGGCGAAGGAGAACGGAACCGGAACGGCTCGCTGGCGACCACCGACTGCACCAATGCCGTCAGCGTGCCGCCACGCCGCTTCGTGTCCTCAAGAATCGAGTCAAGATGGCACTCATCCGCCGCCCGCATCCCTCGTCCGGTGCCATACGTGATCAGCCGTTCCCCGAGGTATCGAGTGAACTCGTCCTCGCGAGCGGAGATCACACGAATCATTTCACGGGCGCCCGTGAACTTCTCCCCGGTCGGCAAGGTTCCGATGTTGTCAATGCGGTGAACCCCGTCTTGCGTCCGCCACTGACCGATCCCGTCAAAGTTTTCCAAGGCGAACCCAATGCCGTCCATCGCGTTATGGCAACTTGAGCAAGTGGGGTTTGCGCGGTGCGCTTCGAGCCGTTCTCGTAAGCTCCGTTCGGCCATTGCTTCGGCGTCCTCGGCAATTGCACCCACATCCGGCGGGGGAGGAGGAAGGGGGGTTCCCAAGATGTTATCAAGCACGAACTTGCCTCGCTTGACCGGGGAAGTTCGATTTGGGTTGCTCGTAACCGTGAGATAACTTGCTTGGGTGAGCAGTCCACGACGGGTGTCGGGCAGTTTCACCCTGGTCCAATCGTTTGTTGAAGAGAACACTCCGTAGTGCCTTGCCAATCGCAAGTCAACGAACGTGAAGTCTGCGGTAAGGAGTTCGATCACCTTCTTGTCTTCTTGCAAAATGGCGGTCCAGAAGCGACGAGTTTCTTCAATCATGCTCGCTCTGAGTTCCGGCGTAAAGGTCGGATAGATGGACGGATCCACTTCTTGCTCCGATAGCTTCCGCAACTGAAGCCATTGGCCAACAAAGTCTTCCGCAAGTGATTTTGCTTTGTAATCCTTGAGCATTCGCACGACCTGGGCGTCGCGCACAGCCGGGTCGCGCAACTTCCCTTCTCGTGCCAAGTCCAGTAACTGCTGGTCGGGCGTGGAGGCCCATATGAAGTAGCTCATCCGAGACGCCAGTTCGTAGTCGTTGAGTTCCCGGTCGCGGCTCCCGGCTCGATCATCAAGTTCAACTCGGAATAGAAAGTGCGGAGAGCAAAGGACGCCAGTCACCGCGATCTGGATGCTTTCGTCAAAGTTTTCGCCTTGGGCTCTCGCTAAATCGAAAAGCTTGAGAAGCCGCTCAAGTTCCCCGGGCGATACGGGGCGTCGCCATGCGCGGAGTGCGAAACGATCAAGTATCTGACCCGCAGCGGCTCGATCACGACCGGTGATTCCCGCGTAAATTCGATCACGACCCGGAGATGTCGGCGCACCTTGATTTTTGGGGCCCGCGACCTGAACTTGGTGGATCCAAAGATTTCGGTCTACCTGCGGACGGTTGCCTTCAGTAGCCTGGTAGTAGTCATTCGGGAAGGCGACTTCAATTACGTTATCTCCCTTCTTGAGCCGAATCGGAAGTTCAATTTCGACGGGTTCGCGACGTGTCGCCTTCACGGGAATGTCTTCAATGGGAGTGCCATTGAGGATCAGAATCAGCCTCGCCGGGTCAGGGCCACCCGCGTCTTGACTGGCCCGAATGCGCAGGTCGTAGTCCCCCTCCAACTCAATCGGCACGGTGATGGGCGCACGACCATTGCTGAAGAATACGAAGCCATCTTCTGCCATTCGCGCGCTTTCGGGCAAAGGAATCTTGGCGAGGTCAATCTGCCGGACCCGCGAAACTGGTTGAGGAAGCGCCAATGCGGCGGCTCGCTCTGCCGCCGTGAGGTACTTCTCCATGTGGAGCGGAGAGATGGTGAGAACGTCGCCGATCGTGTCGAACCCGTAGCCTACGTCATCACTCGGGAAGTCATCAACATCCGCAAGGTCTACGGCGAGCAGATCTCGGATTGAATTCCGGTACTCCACTCGGTTCAAGCGCCGAATCGTAACCCGACCGGAATCCGCCAGATCACATCCCGCCGAAAAGAGACGCTCAAAATACGCGATGAGCTGTATTCGCTCGCCGTCAGCGGGTTGCGTTGAACTCGCGGGTGGCATGTGCCGCGTCTTCAAATATTGAATCAGGCGCTGAAGTCTGTCCGTCTCGACCAAGAGTTGCGCTGCCTTATCGTATTCATCAACGTTGAAGCCACTTGCGCCTCTTGGTCCGGTGTGGCACGAGAGACAATACTTATCGGTCAGTGGCTTGATCGTCTGAGCGAACTCGGTTTCAAGCGCAACCGAGACCGGGGGAACAGCGGCGGATTGAGGCAAAGCGCTGCCGAGAGCAAGCATTCCCAACCCTCCGAGCCACCACACCAGTCCCCTCACGGTCACAGGTTCATTATAGGCGTTGGCGCGGGCTGGTCAGTTCTGTTACCGCCTTCGCGATGCCCACGGCATCCAAACCGAGGTCGCTCAACAGTTGGTCTTGTTCACCGTGTTCAATGAAGCGATCAGGCAGTGCAAGAATCCTTTGCGGCGTGGCACCCAGTCCGGCATCGGATAGCACGTCGCGCACCATCTGCCCAAAACCGCCCTGCTTGGCGTTCTCTTCGACCGTGATGATCGCACCGCACTCTTCAGCAGCGCGAACCATGGTTTCAGTGTCTACGGGTTTAGCAAACCGAGCGTTGATCACCCGAACGGCGATTCCGCTTTCTGCCAACAGGCGGGCGGCATCCCACGCCGGTGAAACCATTGATCCGTACGCAACGATCGCGGCCTTCGGCTTTCCGCTACCGACGATCCCAAGGTCTTCCGCACGACCGAGTTCGACGGGAGTTCGACGCTCCGGCAGATTGTCGGGGGCCGCGCCGCGCGGATACCGAATCGCCGTTGGAGCCCTGTCGTAGTCTGCCATCCATTGCAACATCTCACGCATTTCGGTGCCGTCTCGAGGGGCGAGGAGAACCATGCTTGGGATGAAACTCAGGAAACTGACGTCGAAGGTGCCGTGGTGGGTTGGCCCGTCTGCGCCGACCAAACCGCCGCGATCCATGCAGAATCGAACCGGGAGTTTCTGGATTGCAACGTCATGGAGCACCTGATCAAAGCCCCGTTGCAAGAATGTGGAGTAGATCGTGCAGAACGGTTTATAGCCTCCCACTGCGAGCCCGGCTGCATAGGTGACCGCATGTTGCTCGGCGATTCCCGCATCGTGATATCGCTCCGGTAACTCTTCGCTGAAACGGACTAAGCCCGTTCCATCCGGCATCGCGGCCGTGATGGCAACGATTTTGTCGTCTTCTTTCGCGAGTTCGACGAGCGCATCGCCAAACACCTTGGTGTAAGCGGGTGAGCCGCCCTGCTTCTTTGGCATTGCGTTTGCGTCCAGGTCAAACGGCGTGACTCCGTGCCACTTGCAAGCGTCGTTCTCGGCGACCTCGTAACCCTTGCCTTTCACGGTCAAGGCGTGGATGAATACCGGGCCCGGTAACTCACGCACGTTACGGAATATTTCTAGAAGAAGCGGAAGATCGTGCCCATCAATCGGGCCGATGTATTCGAAGCCCATCTCTTCGAAAATCGTTCCGGTGTTTTCGGGCGCGAAGTAGTGGGTGAGACCGTGACGCATGCCTGCGGCCAACCTTGGTGCGGGCCCCGGAATCCTCTCCACGATGCCTTTTGCGTAACGCGCCATGCCCTGCAGATCCGGGCGAGACCGCAATTTGTTGAAGTACCGACTGAGGGCGCCTACATTAGGCGCGATGGACATTCGATTGTCGTTAAGGACGACGGTTAGGGCAGTGCCGTCGGCTCCAGCGTCATTCAAAGCTTCCCAACTCATTCCGCTACAAATGGCCGCATCTCCGGTGATCGCCACAACTCGCTCGTTGGTCCCCGCCATGTCCCGCGCTTTCGCCATACCGAATGAGGCGGAAATGGCCGTGCCCGCGTGACCCGCGCCAAAGGAATCAAGTTCGTGCTCCTCGCGCTTGAGGAATCCCGAAAGCCCACCGTGCATCCGCAACGTGGGGAAGCGCGGAAGCCTTCCCGTCAAAAGCTTGTGGGGATATGCCTGGTGTCCTGTATCCCACACCACCTTATCGGGTGGTAAGGAATGAGTGGCGTAGAGGGCAACCGTCAGTTCAACCGTGCCCAGATTGGAGGAGAAATGCCCGCCGGTTTGGCTCACATTGTCAAGAATGGCCTGACGCACCTCGCGGGCGACTTCGCCAAGTTCGGTATCGCTCAACCGGTGGAGATCAGTGGGCGACACGATTTGCGAGAGGTACGGATAGACCTCCATGATTCTAGATACGTTCAACGATACCGGGAGGTTGGTGATTCCCGGCAACTCGGGACAAATCTCTTGGGGGTCGCCCCTAAGGTGTCGGTGCCGAAGGCGGAACCGGCGTCAGGAAAAACATAGATTCTGCCATCCGATAGAAGTCGTCCTGCATTAGTTTTTCTTGGTCAGGCGGGCCAACGATATAGAAGAACGCTCCCTGCTTGCCGCGCCATCCCCCCCATCCGATAACTCGGGTGGTCTCGCCGGCCCACCGCATGGTGATATCTACTCTCTGGCCCTTGAACTGCTCGGTGGGAAAGCTTGTCCGCTGTACGCTCGTGATGCTGATGTCCTCGTAATCCTCAAACCACTCGACGAAGTTGTCGCCGACTTCGGCGATGTCGTCGGGAACCATTAGGGGGAAGTACTCGACACCGTAGACATATACGGTGTAGGGCAGGTCAGGATCATCGGACTCAACCACGCCGGCTTTTGCATACGTCATTTTCTGTCCAAAACCCAGTGAATCGAGTTCAACGGGAACCGGCTTCGCAGGTAGATCCATACGAACTCCAAGATTCTCCATTGCATAAGTGCCAAATCCGCTTCGATCTGGCTCCTTGTGAGTTTGAACTCGTTCCTCGTAGATGACTTGCGGGCCGTTGTTCACCTGATGGTTGAGCCGGTTGAAGACCAGAACTCCCGCCACACCGGTCACGATGCAAGTGATCGCCACGATCCCGATGATCCATGGCCATTGACTCGTTCTCTTTTGCGGTGGAGGCGCAAAGTAACCCGAGTTTGGTGGCGGTGAACCAGGAGGCTGAGTGTATGACATTAGCTTGACTCTTAAGGACGAATCGGAACGTGTTTCATACCCTGCGACACTTTATCAAAGTAAACATCCACCTCTGAAGTGTCTGGTCCGAAAGCATAGTAGAGAATCGCCACTTTGTTTCGGTAACCGCAGAAGCCCACAAGTCTCTTCTTTGAAAAACCGCCCTTCGATGTCATCGTCACTTTCTCACCCGAAAGCTCCCCGACCGAGGTCAACTGGACTTCTCGGTGACCGACTTCGAAGTTCCAAGGCATCGAATCCATTGTATCTGCCATTCCGACCGGGCTATCGAAGCCCGCATGAGAGTATCTGGCCAATGAAACATAAATGCTTACCGGGC
>JAHBTC010000025.1 GCA_019638835.1 Fimbriimonadaceae bacterium | reverse complement strand
GAGCGTAATCAAGACGACAGATGCTTCAGGCAACGTGACTTCGACTACCAAGTACTGGCCATTTGGAGAGGTACGGACGAGCACCGGAACCAATCCCAGTCCATGGGGGTTCGTCGGCACTCTTGGCTACTTCAAGGACACACTGACCAGGCTGTATGTGAGGGCGAGGACGTATCGGGCCGATCTGTCACGATGGGTGACGGTTGATCCACTGTGGCCATTCCAACCAGCGTTCATCTACGTTGAAGCACTGCCTACAGTTTACATGGACCCCTCTGGACTCGCGCCAAGCTTCGGTGGCGAATGCAATTGTTTCCCCACGTGCAATGAAAGGTACACATGTTGCATGGACGATGTGAAAGACCTGATTGACCCGTTCCTTAACATTCTCTACGTGATGCTTGGCGTTATTGCCGGAGCATGCGTACTTTTGTGTTTCGGAAGCGCGTTTAACCCTAAAGGTTGTGCGATCTGTCTTATAGCAGTAGCGGCGTTAGTGGCACTGATAGCACTTCTCATGTGGATACGCAATTTTCGTAAAGAAGCCTGCCGCAACGCCTACCTTTACTGCCTAGGGATACTGAAAGATGACCCCACACCCGTCGTAAGGCCGAAACCAGTGTATGAACCTAATCCTTGGGGATCGTCGGGCCGGATTAACCCAGCACTTTGAGACACTATGATGCCGAAAACAAACAGCCGTGAACCCGTGATTAATGATACTTGCATTGAGGAGGCCAGTTCTCAGCAGATCAGTGGCGAGTTCAAGAACTCAACGATCCTCATCGTAGCTACTGGCTTTCTGTCTACATTCGTCAGCCATCTATTGTTGATGCCTCCCCGTAGGCTTGCAGAGTTAACGCAGAATGATAATACTGATACAAGTGTTTTAGCGCTTGCCGCCTGTGCTGCCGTCTGTATCTTTACACTTTGGATGCTTAAGCAAACAATACCACACTTGCTCCAATCATATATCGGACTAGCCCGCGCGAAAAGAAACAGAAAGCTAGAATTTGCTGTTTGGCTTCTTGCCATCATAAGTATCTCACTCACATCCGTAGTAGTCGGCACACTCTTAATTGCGCTTTATGTTATAGGCACCGCGTAGCGGACTCTCTATGAGAGATTTGGCTGATCAACTTAGGGTTCAGGAACACGGGATACTTTGCCCCAAACAACTCTTCTCTGACGAACCAGTACTGACCTGCCCCCTTTTTGAGAAACACTCTTAAGAGTAGAGACTCCGAGCTCAGTATCGGATGCGAACAATCTCCTCCAGCTCCATACGCGTTGCTCGCCGGTCGTAGAGTTTCGTCGTGCGGCTGTCCGCGTGGTTCGCAAGTTGCTGCGCCGTCTCTAAGTCCCCTCCATTCGTCAGAAACTCCGTGATCCCGGTTGCTCTAAAACTGTGATTAGAAAACACCGATGGAATTCCGGCCGAGAGCAGTCTCCGCTTTACCATGCGTAGGGCATCCCCGCTTGTCATGGTCTTGGCCTGACCCCGTATCATTTCGCCGGTTCGGTGAAGTGCAGGGAAGAGCCAGTCCACTCCCTGTAATGCCATATACCTTCGTCCACGCATCCACGTACTCAACCAGTTTGGGATGCGCCGAAATATCGCGCTCAACACCGCCTTTGTCTCGGAGCCGCAGCACCTGCGTCCTTCCTAAATCAATAAAGTCGTTGGCGCAAAGCTCCAGTGCGGCCGAGATCCGCGCCAGGGAGTAGGACATCACGGCAATCAGCGCCCGGTCGTGTTTAGTTGACAGCTAGTGTTCTGAGTGCCTTGATGAGTGTGATAACAGAAAGAGCTAGTTTTCAGAGCCCAAGACTCTGTCCAGCGCGCTCGACAAGCGTCTCTGAGGCTCGGTGAGGGCATGTCCGTATAGATCCGCAGTGAGAGCTACCTGGGAGTGTCCCAACATCTGCTTAACTCCCTGAAGATCTCCAGTCTCGGCAAGCGCGAGTGTTGCCGCCGTATGTCTAAGCTTGTGCGCACTAATCACCTTCACTCCTGCCGCTTCGCAAGTCCGCTTGAGCTGGTTGTTAACGTACTTCGGGTCAAGTCTCCGTCCTTCGGGGTTCAAGAACACGATTCCCTCGGGGTCTTGGACGCCGTCAAACATCTGGCCCGTCTTGAGGTCGCGGAGTTTGTCAACGAGGGAAGGCGAGAGGGCAATCGTACGAACCTGATTGGTCTTCGTGCCCTTCACGTATGTCAATGCACCGTCTATTCGTTGTAGCTGCCCTTGAATCACGACCAGTCCTTGACCCAGATCAACATCCGACCAGCGAACTCCACTGGCTTCGGCGAGTCGACATCCCGTCGTAATCATAAAGCGCCAAAATGCGGCCAGTGGCGTCTTCTCAGCCTCTTGTAAGAGTTGGATGGCTTCTTGGGGGCGCAGGAAAACAGGCGGCTGCTTTTGCTTCTTACCGAGTTCGATGTTGGAAGCCGGATTAACGACAATCAGCCCATCTTGGATCGCATCGGAGAACGCCGAGTGAAGTGCAGCTTTGATAAGCCTCTGCGTGTTCCATGAGAGGTTTCTGCCAGTCTTGGCACCGCCCGCGGATCTGGGGGAAACAGATTGAGTTGCCTTTGCCGCCAGCAGAGCCTTGACATCTGCCCGCTTCACGTCCTCTACCCTCTTCTTACCGAGCACAGGAATGATATGTTGATTGACGAGCCATGTGTACTGGCGATAGGTGCTGGCTGAGCGGGTGGGCTTGATATGGTTCTCCAGCCAGGCGTGAAGGTACGAGGCGAGGTTCCCTTTCGTCGAGGGAACCAACTTGCCCTGTCTGAGTTCTGCCCTCATTTCTTGTAGCCGCTCGATCCCCTCTGCATGAGACTTGACCCGAGCGGAGCGATACCGCACCTTTCCCGTGGCCGGATCGACTCCAACTGGGAGCCTCACGCGGTACAGGTCGCCGTCCTTGTTGAACCATCCTTCATTGTTCGCTCTTCGCTTGCCTTTTGCCGCCATTTCGCTCCAAGACAACTCTTCCCAGCTGGTCTACTGGGAAGAGTTGTGGGAAGAATTGTACCGCACATGGACGGACAATGGAAGACCATGTAGGTTCAAATGTGAGTCATCCACGAACAATGGCGCACCTTCAAAAACGCCATACCCGCCAACTCTTAATCAGCGGGTCGTAGGTTCGAGCCCTACACGGTCCACCAAGGCTGGCCTACTCAGCTTGAGCATCAAGTAACTCGCTATCCACCAAGACCATCACCTCTCCGCGCAATGGTCAGATACGACAGCTACCGAACGAATGGCCCCATTTCTGCGGTAGTTAACGGAACCCTGATAATCACGAATGAGCGTGGAGGCAGAGCCACCGCATTCCCGGCACGAACAGGCCAAGGGCGGGGCGACACGTGACTGGGGTTGTCCAGCGTGTTCTCCGCCGACAGAGAGTCGGCAGTCAGGATCTGGCCCTTCCAGATGCGCATCACAGGCATTCCCACAAGGTTGAGCGTTCGCGAAGACTCCGCTCCATTGACCAGTTTGAGAACCAACTCTCGTTTCTCCGTGTCAACACCGGCCGAGGCAGCGAGATTAGGCGAGCCTTCCTCACGAAGAACCTCAACAACCTCACCGTCGAGCGACCCGATGAGTTCATTGCCAAGTTTCTCTAAACGCACTCGATACCAGCGGTTCGACTCAATACTCGCATCTACCGCATGACCGACTCGTGCGCGGTCTCTTTCAAAGGCGTGTACCGAATTCGTCCACCCGCCCAGATTCCATTGGATTCCAACATCTTGGGCTTGGAATGCGGCCAGCGCCATAAAGCCCTCGCGCCCCTCGATCTTCTTTGCGGAGAACTCGAACACCCAGTCATCTTTCGCCTGGGCGCTGACCCCTTTGATTGCCGCAAACAAATTCTCACGAAGGTCAGATTGCTTGAGCACGCCTCCATCAACTGACCATTCCCCTCTGATTCCGTCGAAGTCGCCAATCGCGGGAACGGCAGAACGATATCTTGTCTCGCCATTGATTGAGATCGCGACATCCTTGAATTCGCAGGCCGTCGCCCATGTCTTGAATCCAAATCGTCCTTCGACCCTCGGAGGCTCGCTAAGGCTTGCCAACAAAGTCTGCTTCACCATGATCTGGGCGCGATTCTCCCCGAACATCTGCTGCACCCAATAACTCGGCGTTCCGTAGCTTCGATAGTTGTCAAAAACGATGGCGTTTGGGTTCCACTGTCGATTGTTGATGTTCTCTAGAAGCGGGGCATAGGAAGCCATTGCAACGATATCGGCGTTTCGCTCCATGCCCGTCATGAATGCCGCTTCACCCAGTGCGCCCGCTAGCGAGCCGCGACCGTTTGCTCTTGTCACCGCGTACTCACCCACATAAACCTGGGATCCGGCTCGGTCGTAGCTGTCGTACCGATCTTTGTTGCGCCAGAACCATGCGGGGGAATCGTAGTAGTGTTCGCTCGTGAGGTCGCCAGGTTCCGGAACGGGCACGTTGGAGATCGTGATGATGTCGGGGTACCGGTCTTTGATCGCTCGATTGATCAATGCGAATCGCTCATGATAAGGTGCCGGCCCGCCGAAAGCCCATTCGTAGCCGTTCTCGTTTCCGATTTCAATGTACTTGAGGTCGAAGGGCTTGGGATGACCGTTTTGGGCGCGCAGGGCGCCCATCGGACTCGAGATTGGCCCGTTGGCATATTCAATGGCATCGAGAGCATCCTTGACATACCGATTCATCGTTGCCATCGGCTCGATTTGGGTATGAGACATGCCGCAGTTGATCACGAACATCGGTTCGGCGTTCATGTCTTCGCACATCTGTAAGTACTCGTGATAGCCGAGTCCATTGCTGCTCACATATCCCCAGAAAGTCCGAGGCGTCGCTGGTCGCTGTTCAATAGGAACGAGAGTTGAACGCCAGTCAAAGCAATTGCTGAGATTGTTGCCCTCCACATAGCAGCCGCCAGGAAACCGCAAGAAGCCCGGCTTCAACGCATCCACTCGGTGAGCAAGGTCCGACCGCAATCCAGCCTTTCTTCCGCGAAAACCTTCGACAGACTTGAGGGAAGCGTAACCCAAATGAGTTTCCGTTCCACTAACCGACTTGACGGTTAATTGCAAATCCGTTGCATCCGAGTTAGGCGACAAAGTGACTTGGTGCTCGGTCCACTCTTGACCGACTTGGATTGTCTGGATAGAAGATGAGTGTTCGCCAACCGAGTTCGTCAGGGAAACGGTGACCATGCCGGTTCCCTTGAGCCATAAGCGCGCTTCAAGCGGGGAGTCAAGTTTCGTTGCTACTCCCCAAAATCCGGAGTTAGAGACAGAGGCGGCGCGAGGGAGAACGATGCTGCCTGCACGGGCAGAATTCAGTTTGATGCTCGGATCGAATCTCACGCCATCGGTGCCGGTCCAGCCCTGAGGTAGCCCTTCGCTCGATGGTACGAGGCCCCGGTTCATGAGGAGTTCGCCGTAAAGTCCGCCCTCTCCGGCATTGTTGATCTCTTCAAAGAAGACGCCGAACAGGGAACGTGACACTCGAACGCTTGGTGAACTCAGATTAATCGTCAGTGATTCCGTTTGAGCCGGTTGTCCGGTGACGATCGCGAGGGCGAGCAACATTGTCCCCATCGCCCCATTATATAACCAAAAGCGCATATACGCTAACGAGATGCCAGAATATGTTCGATAAAGATCGCGACACCGTCTTCATCGTTGCTAGGCATGACGATATCTGCGACCTGCTTCACCGCTTGGGCACCGGACGCCATGGCCGCCCCCAGACCTGCCCATTCGATCATTTCTCGATCATTGTGAAAGTCGCCGATTGCCGCCACTTCGGACGCATCTAAGCCGAGCCGGCTGGCAACAGCCTTGACTCCAATCCCTTTGTTTACATTTGGCGGAAGAAACTCAAGGTAAATCGGCTCTGAGACTGTGAGGTGGAACTTGCCATCCGTCGCATTTGACGAAAACAAGTCCAGGTCACTCGCGTTGGCCGAAGGTTCGTTGATAAAGATCATCTTTGTCGCCGGTTCTTGGGCAAGTTCCTCGTATGGAAGCACGATCGGGTTCGCCCCGGTTCGACTTCGATACAGATCAAGCATGGGAGACTCTCGATTGGACAGCACACGACGTGGCTGATATACGTTCGCCGTAATGCCATTGGATTCGGCATATTGAAGCAAGTCGGCGACAACCTCTTGACTTAGATTTGCCGAGAAGACGGTCTCGCCATCTTCCATCTCAGCGTACGCGCCATTGCACGTCACAACGGGCCCGGACACATCGGCTTCTTCGGCAATCGGGAGCAGTGTCGGGATCAATCGTCCGGTTGCAAGGCAGATGATCAGTCCATTTGACTGCGCGACTTGCAGTGAACTCCGCACACGCTCGGTGACTCGCCGCTCGGAGTTGAGGAGCGTCCCGTCGATATCAATTGCGAGCATACGGATCATATGAATCGTTGGCTATAGAGTGGCACTCAAGGACAAAAGCCAAGTACTATGGTCCGGTAACCATGGCCCAAGACTCCTTCCTGAAATTTGCTCCGCGACCGCCCATGGGTTGGAATAGTTGGGACTGCTTTGCCACCACCGTTACCGAGGCACAGACGATCTCCCAGGCCGAGGTAATGGCGAGAGACTTGAAGGAGTTCGGATGGGAATACGTCGTTGTTGACATTCAGTGGTATGAACCCGACGCCGAGTCATTTGATTACCGAGAAAACGCCCGTCTCGTCCACGATGAATTTGGCAGGCTTCAGCCGGCAGCGAATCGCTTTCCGTCTGCCGGGGGAGGGAAAGGGTTTGCGCCGCTAGCGGAAAAGATTCATGCACTTGGACTGAAGTTTGGGGTTCATTTGCTGAGAGGAATTCCCCGCACTTGCGTCGAGAAGAACACGAAGATTCTGGGTTCAGAATCCCGGGCATCCGATATCGCAAATCGGGACAGCATTTGTTCTTGGAATCCCGATATGTTTGGCGTCGACATGAGTCGGCCTGGTGCGCAGGAGTACTACAACTCCGTGTTTGCGCAGTTCGCAGAGTGGGGAGTTGACTTTGTGAAAGTCGATGACATCTCTCGGCCTTACCACGACAATGCAGCAGAAATTGAAGCGATCCGCAAAGCGATTGATGCCTCTGGTCGTCCCATGGTCCTCAGCCTGTCACCAGGGGAAACGCCGTTGAGTGCCGCCGAGCACGTCCGTAAGAACGCAAATATGTGGCGCATCAGTGATGATTTCTGGGATGATTGGCGATTGCTTTTTGACCAGTTTGAGCGACTTCAACACTGGGCACCACTGGCCGTACCTGGTGCATGGCCGGATGCTGATATGTTGCCGATCGGAAGGTTGCGGTTCGGCGAGGCAACGAAGTTCACTAAAGCGGAGCAGCAGACTCTCATAAACCTCTGGTGTCTTGCGCGCTCTCCCCTCATGATGGGAGGTGACCTCACTCAGTTAGATGCGCAGACCAAAGGACTTCTCACCAATCGAGATTTGCTCCGGCTGAATCAAGAAGGCAAGAATCCGGTGCAGGTGGCTCGGAATGAGCATTGCGCAGTTTGGCGAACCTCGATCGGCGACGAGATTGCCATTGGTATTTTCAATCTTCGTGACGAACCGTTACGGATTGGCGTTGATGCATTCGCCTTTGGAGCGGAAAAGGGAAGTATCGGCAGAAGCATATGGGAGAACGAAGTGACGGCTGGCGGATCCAAGATCGAGGTCTCTTTGGATCCACACGCTTCTGTGATTTATGCGTTTCCGAAAGCCCAGGTTTACACCGACGAACCACGTATTGTCGCTCACCCATTTCCGATTGAGTCGGTTCGTCTGCTGCCCTCCATGTTCAAAGACGCCCAACTCACGAATGGCGAGTATCTGCTGAATCTGGACGTTGACCGAATGGTTGCGGGCTTCCGGATCAATGCGGGATTGCCTACGACCGCCGAACGTTATCCCGGATGGGAATCCATGGGGATTTCAGGTCACTCGATGGGACATCTCCTGAGTGCCCTAGCTTGGCACTATGCGGTCACCGACGATCCTCGACACTTAGAGCGCGCCGAGGAATACGTCTCGATTCTTGGCGACTGCCTAAGGCAGGTAGGAACAGGTTATCTTTCAAGCATTCCCGATGACAAGGCGGTTTGGGAGGAGATTCGAAGAGGCGAGATTCGCAGCGCTGGTTTCGATCTCAATGGATTGTGGGTGCCGTGGTACACAAATCATAAGATCCTAGCGGGGTTCATAGACTGTTATCTGCTCGCGCACAATGACGAAGCACTCGAATTGGCGAGTCGCTTTGCGGAGTGGGCAATCGAGATTACGAAGGGCTTGACGGCCGATCAATGGCAGAAAATGCTCGCTTGCGAACATGGGGGAATGAATGAGGCGCTGTTCCAACTGGCAAACATTACGGGCCGGAAGGAGTTTGAAGAACTCGCTCGAAAGTTCGATCACCATGCCGTTCTCAATCCACTGCGCGAACGGATTGACCAACTTGCCGGACTCCATTCAAACACCCAGATTCCTAAGATTATCGGTCTTGCCGTGGACTACGAACTGAGCGGTCGACCCGAACAGCGCATTGCCGCCGAGTTCTTCTGGAGTCGCGTCGCTGAACATCGCACCTACGCAAACGGCGGAAACAGTAACTACGAGAGCCTTGGTCAAGCTGACCAATTGGCGAACCAACTCTCAACCAATACGTCTGAGACTTGCAACACTCACAATATGCTGAAACTCACACGGCATGTGTTCGGGTGGGAACCAGACAGTCACTACTTCGACTATTACGAGAAGGCTCTCTTCAATCACATTTATTCATCACAGAATGGACACGAAGGCCAGTTCACGTACTATCAAGGTCTCGCCTCTCGCAATGTCAGACCGTACAGTGAGCCGTTCGAGCACTTCTGGTGTTGTGTCGGAACGGGGATGGAGAACCACACACGATACGGTGATTCAATATTCTTCCATGAAGGTGAACGACTGTACGTCAACTTATTTATTCCGTCGCGACTTCATTGGCCGGAGATGGATTTGGTGCTTGAGCAGCGTGGAGATTTCCTTCAAGGAGAAGCGATTGCCGTCCACTTTGAACACGCAGAACGACGAGAGTTCACGGTCGCTTTTCGTGAACCAACCTGGACTACGATCTTAGACGTGGAACTCAACGGGACCCCGGTTGATATGAGGAAACTCGACAACGGTTATGTCGAGATCAGGCGCGAATGGGTTTCAGGGGATGTTCTTTCTTTCAAGCTTGAGTCAAAACTCCGAATCGAATCGATGCCAGATGACCCGAGACGCATCGCCGTACTTTACGGGCCGATTCTGCTGGCTGCAGATACCGCCGGACTCAGTTATGATCCCGTAATGGTCACTGATGCGGAGAACCTGATTGCTTCACTCAAACCGTCGGATGAACCTATGCAATTCCGATCTGATGGATTGATTCGACCAGAAGACCTGACTTTCCGTCCATTTTGGAGCTTTACCGAAGGCTCATACACGACTTACTTTGACGTTCGCACCCTCGACGAATGGAAAGTCATTGAGGAAGCACGTCGTGCGGAAGAAGCCCGAGTTGCCGCATTGGCGGCGCGGACCACAGACTACTTCCGTGTCGGCGAAATGCAACCAGAGAGAGACCACAATCTTACGGGAGATAGAACCGAAACCGGTCGCCACATGGAACGAAACTGGCGTCACGCGCAGCCAGGAGGATTCTTCGAATTCACCATGATGGTTCGCCCAGGAAAGAGGCATACCCTCATATTCACCTTCTGGAGCGGGGATGGCGGACGTGACTTCCACCTCCTTGTGAATGGGGAAACTCTAATCAATCGAGTCTTGGAAAGGCCGGACGCGGTGGGCTTCTTCGACGTGGAGGTGAATATCCCTGAGTCAATGACGCGAACCGAGGAGTCAGTCACGGTACGCTTCCAAGCTTCAGAGAGAACTCTAACGCCGGGCCTTTACGGCGCGCGTATGGTAACTGAGTAAGGCGCATTAGGGGCGTCGAACAACGCCCCCTTGTCGAAGTCGGTGTTTCTAGGCGATGGAAAATGATCCAGCGTAGAAGCTTAGCGGTGGCAACTGGACGATGAGTGTGCCGTTGTCAAAGCACTCATCAGAGTAGGGAACCGAGCAAACGACAGGGTCCTTTCCAAACTCATTGAAAGCCTTCGGATCCGATCCCGTCACGATCTCTGCACTAAGACGACTGGCAATGCGCCGCCCGGCAAGGTCAACTCGCACATCTGTTGTTTCCGTAGTTGACCGATTTACGAGAAAGACGCTGAGTTCTCGCCCGTTGAGGATAGCACTAGCATCGATTTGAGGCGCCGTGTGCGACTTACTTTCAATTTTCGGCCCTTGCACGGTTGGTCGAAGAGAAACACCGTTTTGGCGACTCGCGAACATCTCAATCGGATAGAAAATGGATTGCAACACCATTTCATCACCTTGGGTAAGGATAGGGGCAATCACGTTCACGATCTGAGCAAGATTTGCAATCTTAACGCTGTCCGCGTGTCGGATGAAGGAGTTGAGGAACTGAGCAACAACCAATGCATCTTCTAGGTTGTAGACCTCTTCCAAGAGGGGTGGCGCAAACTTGCCCCGTCCATCAACGTGATCTCCCTGGCGGGCGCGATACCAAACGTTCCACTCATCGAAACTCAACTTCACGCGTTTTTTGGAACGAGTCTTCGCTTGGACAAACGCGCAAACGGCATCTAACTCCTCAATCTGTTGATCAACCGCGAGACCGCAGTTCAAGAAATCTTCGGTGTCATCGGACTCGTTGCCGACGTAGCAGTGAAGACTGAGATAGTCCACATCCCGGTAACAGTACTCCAGCACTTCGCGATCCCACTGCATGTACGTTGGAAGATTTGTGGCGCAGGAGCCACAAAGTACCAACTCCACATCCGGGTCGCACATCTTCATGAGCCGGGCAGTTTGCTGGGCACGAACCGCGTAGTCGCGGGCGGGAACGTGACCGATTTGCCACGGCCCGTCCATTTCGTTGCCCAAGCACCAAAGTTTGATGTCATGCGGTTCTTCGTAGCCATGCGACCGTCTCAAGTCACTCCAATACGATCCGCCCTTGCCATTGCAGTACTCAAGCCAATTCCTTGCTTCCGCAGGGGTACCCGTGCCGAGGTTTACGGCCATCATTGGCGTCCAATCCATCTCGCGAGCCATCTCCATGAACTCGTTTGTTCCAAACTGATTCGGTTCTGAACTCTGCCAGGCAAGATCGATTTTTGTGGGTCGTAACTCCCGTGGGCCGACCCCATCGAGCCAATCGTAACCACTAACAAAGTTGCCACCGGGATATCGCATCGCCGTGAACTTGAGGCGTTTGAGAGCATTCAGAACGTCGTATCGAAATCCACGTGCATCCGCGTGTGAACTCTCGGGGTGATACACCCCTTCATAAACGGCGCGACCGAGGTGCTCAAGGAAGCCCCCGAATACGCGAGGGTCAACTTGATCAATGATGAAGTCTGGATGCAAAAAGACGGTCGTTTGTTTCATGTTTCTGGCTACTCTTTGAGGCCTGAGGCGGTCATGCTCTCAATAATCTGTTTTTGGAAGACCAAGAAAGCGATTACGAGAGGGGCAGTGGCGATGAGACTCGTGGCAATCGTCAATCCGTATTGCGTCGAGTAACTACTTTGGAAAAGGGCAATCCCGACTGGAAGCGTGTAGTTCGTCACGGATTCCATGAAGGTCAGGGGAGTAATGTAGTCATTCCAACTTGCGATAAAGGTGAAAACGGCCAACGTCGCAATGGAGGGCCCGCAGAGTGGCAGAGTGATTTTCCAGAACATTTGGGGCAGCGTGCATCCGTCAAGTAATGCGGCTTCTTCGATTGCGGTTGGAAGGCTACGCATGAACGAACTCAGCATGAAAACGCCGAATCCTCCCGCCGCCGAAGGCAAAATCATTGCGTATGGTGTGTCAAGCAGGTGTAGCCGGCGGAGAATGACGTAAAGCGGGATCAAAAAGAGTTGGGCGGGGATCATCATTGTCCCGACAATCAATCCCAAAATGATGTTTCCACCCCGCACTTTGAGCCTCGTAATGGCAAATGCGGTCAACGACGCAAGGGTGATGACGAGTAACGTTGTCGCGGTCGCAATGAAGACACTATTGAGGAACCAGATATTGATTGGGGCCTCAACAGAGTTACGACTGATCGCTTCGTAGTTTGAGGCGTCCCACGCTTTAGGCAGGATCGCTTCGGGCCGCAGCACTTCCGCCTCCCGCTTGAAAGAAGCAAAGAACATGAATGCGAACGGAGCCACAAACAGGAGTCCGATTGCGACCATTACGTAATTGAGCGATGCGTACTTCCTCACTTGGCCTCCCGTACCTTGAGGACTTGCGCCTGTAGTACGCTGAAGCCGGCAATCATCGCGAACAAGAGCCAGCTTATGGCTGCGCCATAACCAAACCTATAGCCATTGAATGCCGTTTCGAACATAAATTGCACAAGACCTCTGGTGGCAAATGTTGGCCCGCCTCCTGTCAGGATCATTGCCTGACCGAACATTTGGAAGGAAGTTATTGTCGTCGTGACAAAAACGAACAGTAACACAGGCTTGAGAAGGGGCAGAGTAACTCGCCCGAAGATTTGATTGTTTCTTGCGCCATCAAGCGCGGCGGCCTCCAGAAAAACTTTCGGGATTTGCTGAAGCGCAGTCAGGACAATGACACTTGTGCCGCCGACCGTCCACCAGAGGCTCATGAGAACGACGCTTGGCATCGCCATGTTTGCGTCAGTTAGCCAGGGAACACCCTGTCCGCCGGCTTGGCGAATCCCGTAGTTGAACAATCCAAACTCGTTGTTGAAAAACCATTGCCAAAGGATTCCGGTTGCCGCAACATTTAGCATGCTGGGAAGATAGATCAGCGTCCGCGCCATATCTCTTCCGCGCTTCATGCTATTCATCCCAAGGGCCATCGCCGTGCCAACGATTAGAACACTCGGAACCATAAGGATTGCGTACTTGCCAGTGGCCTGAGTTGCCATCCAGAAAAAGTTGTCCTTGAGAGCGTCAGAATAGTTTTGAAGTCCGACAAATTTGGACGCCCCTGCGTTCGCCAAGTCAAGTTGGACCACGGAGAGCCACCCAGAGACGATCACGGGCACCACAACAAAGATGGCGAAGAATGCGAGATAAGGAAGGAGAAGAATCCACCCCGTAACCTGTTGTTTCGCCCGGGCTGTCACGGGTTATCCTCCGGGTGCTCGCGACGATCTCGTTCGATGATAGCTTGAGCGTTGGTGTTTGCGAGGTCAAGTGCTGCCTTGGGCTCCATCTGTCCCCGTACCACCTTTTCGACTGCCACATCAAGTTCCAACATGAACTCAAAGATGATGGGTGTCCGCGGCGGATAGATCATGTGGGGGATTTGCTCTGCAAAAGCCGATTGCACCTGAAGCTTCTTGAACTCTGGATCGTTGCGAACACTAATCCGAGCCGGTACTTGCCCGGCGGCTGCCCACTCTAAACTGTGGTCGCTGAGATACTTGACAAATCGTTCTGAGGCCTCTCTCTCTTTCTCATTGAGGTTTGCCTTGATACAAAGAACATGTGAGTTCGCAACTGTGCCAGGTTGAGGGCCAATTTGCGGGATCGGGGCTCCGAGATAGTCAAGGTCATTGAGACGCAGAAGATCGCCAAGCATAAAAACGCCATCCCAAACCATGGCAACCCGCTTCGTTCGGTAACCGAACCACCCCAGTCCGTTGTCAGGGGGAGGAGCCATATTCTCCTTGGCGATCATTTGCAAGAACTCGAGGGCTTCAATGTTTTGGGGCGAGTTCAACTCGGAATTGCCGCTCTCGTCTAGGAACCGTCCGCCGAATTGCGGCATGAGAGATCGGAAGTTTGCTCCCCAATACGTGAAGGCAAACCCCCACTGCTTTTCCGGAAGTTTTGGGTTCTTTTCGATCGTGGATTTCCGAATAAGGTCAAGAAATTCGGTCCTATCTTTCGGGGCTCGCGCCTTGCCGTCATCGGTGACAAAGCCTGCTGCCTTTAGCATGTCCACGTTGCAATAGAGTCCCTGAGGATGAATATCAAGAGGAATACCCATCAGATCACCTTCCATGCTGAGGTAGTTCATTACATAAGGATCAAAGTCGCTAATCTCAATTGCGTTATTTCCTTGTGTCATCGCAGAAACATCGGATACGAATCCCGCTCTTCGCAATCGGGCCAATGCGTCCGCATGGGAAACGAAGATTTGTGGCCCACGGCCGTCACTTCCCGCGACCGTAAGTTTGTTGTAGTAGGTCGCCCAAGGGATGCGCTGCATCACGACTTCAACATCCGGATTTTGGCGATTGAAGTCCTCGATGATTCTCAGCATCACAATTCCATCGGGGCCGGTGAATCCGTTCCAGAAGGAGATGTGAGTCCTACCGCTAACGGCTGAGCCGCCGAGAATGAACCACCGGGCACCACCCGAAAGCAGGGTAAGGACTGCTATACCGAGGAGCAATCCGTGGATGCTGAAACTACCGCGACGCTTCATCTTCGAGTTGGATTGCCCGAATGACGATGCCATTCTGGTTGCGGCCAACTGCGTATCGATTTGACGAATCGATGACAAGAGTATCAACCCATGCACCGCCCGGAGCATCATTGGCCGGCCATGAAAGAATCAGGTGATTGCCATCGCGCTTCCAGTCCCCAGTCCGGTCACCAAGAGTGGTTTTCCCGTTCGATTGAATCGTGAGATCGAGGACATGGCCGAAATCGGTCTGGAAACGCCACTTGCCAGAGAGATCATTGGCGCGTTCCAGCGAAACCCCTGCTGGTAGACCGGGAAGGGGCCAGCCGTCAAGCCAAACAACGCGTCGAATTTGGAGAGTGGGTGCCCCCCATAACTCGCCGTGCCAAAAGCGACGACCGTCATAGTAATGGTAGGCCATCCACCAGTCTCCGGCGGCATCTTGGAAGAAGTTTCCGCCGCCCGGACCGAACATCGGTTGCGAACTCTTCAATAAAGAGGCATTGCCTCCCTCGGTCATCGGCTTCTCATCAAATCCGAGGAAAGGTCCTTCCGGCGATTTCGATCTGCCACAAACCATTCGATAAGTACTTCGAATCCCTTGGGCGGCGAGACCATATGTCACGACAAGGTAGTAGTACCCGTCGTGATACATCATGACCGGTGCTTCTAGTGGATTCCCTCTCTCGGAGTTACTGGCCACATGGCGATGGGCCTGACCTGGGTGCTTCAATGCACCGGAATCAGCATCTAACTCAACCTGGAAAATCCCGCTCCAATAAGAGCCGTACGTCATCCAGTGTCGACCGTCGGGGCCAATGAGAACCTCGGGATCGATTGCGTTGAAGTCAGACTCGTCCGCCTTGCTCTGTACGAGCATTCCTCGATCCTCCCAACCTTCTAAAGGTTTAGTCGGATCAAACGTCTTGTTTACGGCAAAGCCGATATAGGAAGTGTTGGACCCGAATCGGGCACTCGCACAATAGTAAATGCGTAGTTCGCTTCCAACTTTGATTGGCGTAGGGGCCCAAACTGATCGGTGCTGGGGAATTGCCTTCTGCAACCACTCCGGTTGCGGGTCAAGGATAGGTCCGTGCTCCTTCCAAGTCTTAAGGTCTTGAGAAGTGCTCAATGGGGCAAGTTCCCGGCCACTCGTATTGACCATCACATAGGTGTCCCCAAACAACACGATACTCGGATCATGGATGGCACCCCCCTCGTAGCGCGCTCCATCAAACGGAAACGCCGCATCGAGTGCAGTAACCGTCCATTCGTCGCGGAACGCGAGTGTGGGAGTGAGGATTGCCAATGTGAGAACCGGGAAGATCACGATCAGTTAGCGCAGATTAGCGTGAGCCGCCAGGAGTGGGTTGTCCACCGCGGCCGCTTGCATCCGGCGTTGGTGCGCCATTAGGTGTTCCGGTGCCCGGGGCTGGTTGACCAGGAGTCGGCTGCCCACCACCCTGCATTCCTGCTCTTTGTGCATCTCGCTGTTTCTGGAGTTCGGGGTCGGGACGGGTTTCCTCGTCGCAACCACCAAGGATCAAGGTAAAGGGCAAAGCGACAAGCGCGAAGACGAGCAAAGAAATTGACTTCTTGAACATTTGTTTATCGAGTTGGGATTTGACTGGAAGGTAAGGAGGAGTCGGGGCCGTCCTGAATCGGCCCCGACGATGAAGGTCTGAGGTTCCCTTAGAGGGCTCCGACGTCGCAGACGCCGTAGGTCCACCACCAGTTGGGATTCGGCGGAACTAGGCTGAGCCCGGTCGTGTTCGGGACAAACGAGCCGCAGTTACCTTGGTAGCAGTCGACTTGGCTGCTGACCCCAAAGTTTCGGAACTGGACCGCATTGCGCTTCTTGTACCGGGCTGAACCGTCAGCCATGGCGTAGACATCACCTTGGTCGTAGGTGTTACCCATCCAACTTAAGTCAATCCCGTTGCAGCCTGGACCAGTCACGCCATTCACAGTGATTGACTGGGTGAACTGAGTGGGTTGAACTAACGCTTCTCGCCCCGTGTCAATCTTTCCTTGCATCACGATGACATTCGAGATGTCGCTGATTTGAGTTTGGGATTTGGCGAGCAGCACGCCATTGTAGGCGTAACTTCCATTGCCTGCACCTGCGAAGTTGGAGTAGTTCCACGGCACCATGTTGGTGATCTTGACCGCGCTCGACTTGAAGAGTTCCAAGCTCTTGATGTACGGCATTAGGCTTTGACCCCAGTTTTGGTGTGCCTGCGGACTCATGAAGCCTAGACGACAGCCACCACCGTTTGCCGTATCGTTGTCATCGCCAATGCCATTGATGTTCGTGCACGGATTCTCGCTACCGGCCGTCCACCACGGGAATCCGTTTGCATCGCGGAACTGATCCGGGAACAGATCATCGTAGTCGGAGGCGTACATGATGTTCGCAGTCGACAGCTGTTTGATGTTCGAGAGGGAGGAGGTCTTCTTGGCGGCCTTCTTCGCCTGAGCGAAGACGGGGAAGAGGATAGCTGCGAGGATCGCGATGATCGCGATGACGACTAGCAGTTCTATTAAGGTAAATGCCTTCGTTTTGAGACTCATATTGCTCACCGATGAGATACTGTCAAGTCCAGCGCCCGCGCCATTCTTGACAATCCGTCCGGGAATATTCCCATCTGGGTATTTTCCACTCTATCACAGAAGATAACCAAATTGGAATACTCTGACCGACTTTTTTGCGAAAATTGGATGTAGTCCGGTAAATGCGACCGAAGTTGAACCTAAAATGTCGAAAAGTCGCTTAGAAAAAGATCAGCCGGGCAACAAACCGTCATCGGTTTCGTGTCGAATTCGGAAGATCAAGCCCATCTGGTAGTTGCCAAACCCACGTCCATAAAGCGTGAATCCCCCCTGGTTCTCCGCATCCGGGCGGACACCGATCCGCACTTTCGTCGGCATCCAGGGATGGATGTTCAAGTCATTGATCTTTATTTCCGAGACAAAGGATCCGTCAATCGAGGCACCGGTTGAATCAACGCTCCACGTCTTGAGTACGCCCCATTGATTCATGTTGTCGGGATACCAAGCGGGGTTGAGTTGCCCCCTTGTCCCCCCAAAGTCGCCTGGTGAAGTCCACGATCCTATTTCCACTCCGTTTACCCAGACGGAGATATCCGACGGCCACTGATTGTTATAGCCAGGCGCTTCAGATCCGATCTCCATCACGAGTTCAATTGCTTTCACATGCGAGTTCACCGGAAGTGTGTTGGGGAAGGCATACTCAATAAAGCCTCCGGCTGCCCAGAGAATCTCTGCATTGGCTCTTTCTGGTAGGAAGAAGGAGACGGGTGCATCCACCAGACCAACAATTTTTTCGCGCGTTGCCAATCCGCAGGTGGGATGCGGTTCAACATCCGCAAACATGCCGACGGGGAGTTCCATCTCGGCGTACCCTTCGGCTTGCGGAATCTTTGGAGCTAAATCAACAAGGAGCCTTTCAAACACCCCTCGACAACGCTTCTGCATCCCTTGAGGTGCAGCGACATAGTCGCTCGTGACGAGACCTGCCTCTTCGAGGATCTGAATGTGTTTGGTGATGCTAGGTTGCGTCAACGCGAGGGCCGCACTTATCTCGCCGATGTTCATTTCTCGTTCGGAGAGAAGTTCAATTATCCGAGCCCGAGACATGGACCCGAGTGCGCGGAAGATGGCTACGCTATCGTGCGCCGAAATCTCCTTGATTTGGTGTTGCATGCCCGGATTCCGTCCGGAGTGTACCTACGGACATTGAAGTTCAAGAAGTTTCGCATCGGAAATCTTGGCGGCTTCGCGCGCCATATTCCCAAATGGGTATATAGTGTTCCCACTCCATCGTTGAGGATTGCCCATGGAAAAGCCCACCCTCTGGTTTGTCACCGGTAGCCAACACCTATATGGCCCGGACACCCTCCGCCAAGTTGCGTCGAACTCAACTTCAATCGCTACTGCTCTCGGGGAAGCCACTGCAATTCCGATGGGTGTGATATTCAAGCCGATCATTACTGACCCGGATGGCGTAAGGGCGCTCGTGCTCGAGGCAAACGCAGATCGTGATTGCGTCGGCGTCATCCTTTGGATGCACACTTTTTCACCGGCAAAGATGTGGATCGGTGGCCTCAAACACCTTGTGAAGCCAGTACTACACCTTCACACGCAGTTTAACGAGTCGTTACCTTGGGGCACGATTGACATGGACTTCATGAATCTGAATCAAGCCGCGCACGGGGATCGGGAGGCGGGCCACTTGCATAGCAGAATCGGGTTGCATCGAAAGGTGGTTGTCGGGCATTGGAGGCACTCATCCGTCCAGGCCCAGATCGGAGATTGGGCACGCGTAGCCTTGGGCTGGGCCGACTTGCAATGCGCAAAGATCGCTCGCTTTGGCGACAATATGAGGTTCGTCTCCGTGACTGACGGTGACAAGGTTTCGGCGGAAGCCCAATTCGGATTCAGCGTGAACGGCTTTGGAGTCGGTGATCTTGTTTCGACAATCAATGAGGTCAGTGATAGTGAAGTAACCGACCTCGTTGCAAGGTACAGCGACGAATATGAGGTTGCCGCTGAGTTGCAGAATGGAGGTGCCAAACACGACTCCCTTCGATATGCCGCACGACAAGAGATTGGACTCCGTTCCTTTCTCACGGACGGAGGCTTTACGGGATTCACCACGACATTTGAGGATCTTCACGGCCTAGATCAACTTCCGGGCCTCGCATGTCAACGACTCATGGCTGATGGATTCGGATTCGGCGCCGAAGGAGACTGGAAGACGGCCGCCCTCTTGAGGGCATTTAAGACAATGGAGAGGGGATTGGATCCGGGAACCAGTTTCATGGAGGACTACACATATGATTTCACTGAAGGCGAAGAAAAGGTGTTGGGAGCCCACATGCTTGAGATTTGCCCCTCGATTTCATCGGGTAGGCCGAAGTTGGAGATCCATCCGCTTGGAATTGGGGGCAAGGCCGATCCAGTTCGCATGGTGTTTGATGGTAAGACAGGTTCGGCTACAAACACAACCCTTGTGGATATTGGAAGCCGTTTCCGGCTGATTGTGAACGAGGTTGAAGCCGTCCCTATTCCTCCGATGCCAAACCTTCCGGTTGCGCGCGCACTTTGGAGGGTCAAACCAAACTTCCAAGATGGAGTAGCCGCGTGGATTTATGCGGGGGGCGCTCATCACACGGTTTACAGCTATAACGTGACGAGCGAAATGGTGCAAGACTTTGCCGAGATCGCGGACGTCGAGTGTGTCGTAATCGACGACTACACCAACATTCGCGATCTCCGGAACGAGCTTCGGTGGAACCGGGGAGCCTTCGGACTCCGTGGCTAGTCTTGCGCTTGGCTTGGATTACGGGACGAACAGTGTTCGAGGGCTGGTTGTTGATGTGTCAACCGGAGATGAACTCGCGTCCGCTGTGTTCGCATATCCGAGTGGCGAGGCAGGGATTCTTCTTGATCCGAAGGATCCCCACTTGGCACGTCAGAATCCAAGCGACTACTTGAAAGGATTCGTGGCCGTGGCTCGCGAATTGGGACAGTCGATCGATCTGAGAAAAGTTATCGGAATCGGGGTTGACACGACGGGTTCCAGCCCGATGCCAGTGAAATCGGATAACTCGCCTCTCTCAGACGATCTGCACTTTGGGGCAAACCTCCACGCTCATGTGTGGTTATGGAAGGATCACACAGGCTTTGCCGAAGCCGCCGAAATTACGAAGCGAGCCACCGAGCAGAACCTTCCTTATCTTGCAAAGTGCGGAGGAACATACTCCAGCGAGTGGTTTTGGAGCAAGTTGCTCCGCTTCGCTCGCGTCGCGCCCGACGCATTTGCGGCGACTGCTTCTTGGGTCGAGATTTGCGACTGGATTCCGGCCGCGATATGCGGCGTCTCTGATCCTTTCCAGATCAAGCGAAGCCGCTGTGCCGCCGGTCATAAGGCGATGTTCGAAGAGGAATGGGGCGGCTTACCTTCTCGGGAGTTTCTAGCTTCATTAGACCCTCGGCTAAGCGAGTTCCGTAACCGTCTATACGATGAAGTCTTCATGAGCGACCATCCTGCCGGTCACTTGAGCGAACAGTTTGCAGAACTAACAGGATTGAATCCCGGCATTCCGGTTGCTGTCGGGGCATTTGATGCGCACTTTGGTGCAGTCGCCTCTACTGCCAAGCCAGGAACCCTCGTCAAGATCGTGGGAACGAGCACATGCGACTGCATGGTTCACTCAATGGATGATCCATTGCCCGATGTTCCAGGAATGTGCGGCATCGTCAAGGGCTCGGTGTTGCCGGGCTACTTTGGATTAGAAGCGGGACAGTCTGCAGTCGGAGACATTTTCAATTGGGTTGCCCGCATTACCGGACGCAACCACGATGATTTGAATTCAGAGGCCCTGAATATTGCGCCAGGGGCCAGCGGACTGTTGGCACTTGATTGGCATAACGGGAACCGTACCATTCTTGTTGACCCTATGCTCAGTGGTCTTCTCGTCGGGCTGACGTTACATACGAAGCCGGCCGAAATCTATCGTGCTTGTGTGGAGGCAACAGCGTTTGGTGCGCTTCGAATCATCGACCGGATGGAGGAGTATGGAGTGCGAGTAGAGCGTGTCGTCGCGTGCGGTGGGATCGCCGACAAAAGTGCTTTGACCATGCAGATTTACGCAGACGTGTTCAATCGTCCGGTCAGCATAGCGAAGTCAGATCAGACTTGTGCGCTCGGTTCGGCAATCTTTGGAGCGGTGGTTGGCGGAGCGTATCCCGAAGCCCTCAGCGCTCAAGCAAAGATGGCAGGCGTGAAAGATCAAGTCTATCAACCTGATCCTCATGCAGTAGCAATCTACGGAGAGTTATACGGGCTCTATTGTCGACTACACGACGCTTTCGGCATTGACGCCAATGAATCCCACCTCTTTGAAGTGATGAAGAAACTAAAATCAATCCAGGATCGCGTTCATGGCTGACAACAGTCTCCTGCGACTCGAAGTTGCGAAAGCGAATTGGGCGTTGCCTGCTGCCGGGTTGGTGACGATGCATTCCGGAAACGCGAGCGGATACGACCCGGAAGACGACATTCTTTACATCAAACCTTCGGGAATGGACTACGAAGAGATAACGCCCGAAAATGTGGTGCCGGTGCGTGTCTCAACGGGAGAAGTCTTGATTGATGGGGTTCGTCCAAGTGTTGACTTGCCGCACCACCTGTTCCTTTATCGGAATCTGCCCGATGTCCGAGGAGTGATTCATACGCACAGTAACTATGCGACTGCGTTTGCGGCAACCCTCCAGTCGATTCCACTTTGTTTGACGGCGATCGCCGATGAATTTGGGGCGGAGATTCCGTGTGCTCCGTATGTCGACAACGAAGGTGAACACATCGGGGAAGCGATTCTGAAGTATAGGAACCGTGCCCCGAGCATTCTCATGGGCAACCATGGTGTGTTTGCGTGGGGGGCGTCCCCTCGATCAGCCCTCAAAGCGGCAGTCATGACTGAGGACGTTGCGAAAACTGTATGGCTTGCCAAACAAATCGGTGAGCCCAAGTCGCTTCCTCCGGAAGAAGCGGAGAAGTGGTACGACCGATATCACAACCGATACGGTCAAGGCGGGTCAGGCGCGTGAATAGAGTCACGATCCAAGCGAATCCGAATCTAAACAGTCCGATCATTAGTCCGGAAATCCAAGGTCAGTTCGCCGAGCACCTTGGTCACTGCATTTACGGCGGCATCTGGGTGGGTGAGGAATCAGACATACCGCATACGCGAGGAATTCGCAATGACGTCGTGGACGCATTAAGAGCGATCCGTGTTCCCGTCATTCGCTGGCCGGGAGGTTGCTTCGCTGACGAATACCATTGGCGCGATGGTATCGGTCCACGTGACCAGCGACCCAGCATCTATAACTCGCACTGGGGAGGAGTCGTGGAAAACAACCACTTTGGAACTCACGAGTTTTTTGACTTGTGCGAGCAGGTTGGGTGCGACCCTTATGTCTGCGGCAATGTCGGCAGTGGAACGGTGCAAGAGATGCAGCAGTGGGTGGAGTACATCACCTCACCGGCCGACTCTCCGATGGCCAATCTCCGCCGAAAAAATGGGCGTGAAGCACCTTGGAAACTCACCTACTTTGGGGTCGGCAACGAAAGTTGGGGGTGTGGCGGCCATATGCGCCCCGAGTACTACGCGGACCTCTTTCGGAGATACAACACGTATGTCCGAACTTACGGAGCGCACAAGATTCAGAGAGTCGCTTGCGGGCCAAACGTTGCCGATTACGCTTGGACGGAAACGTTGATGCGCGAGGCAAAGGATCACATGGACGGACTCTCCCTCCACAGCTACACACTGCTCGATCAGAAATGGCCCCCGAGCGGGTCTTCAACAGAATTCGAGACTCGCGAGTGGTTTTCGATTCTTGAGTCCGCCCTTCAGATGGAGCACTTGATTGGAGAACACTCCAAGATCATGGATCAATCGGATCCTGATCTGAAAGTCAGTCTAGTGGTGGATGAATGGGGGACGTGGTATCCGTCGGAGCCCGGAACGAATCCCGGATTCCTTTTCCAACAGAATACGCTCCGAGATGCGATCGTAGCCTCGCTCCATCTGGATATCTTCCATCGTCATTGTGAAAGAGTGCGAATGGCCAACATCGCGCAGATGGTCAACGTTCTTCAGGCCATGATTCTGACAGATGGCCCCAACATGGTTCTTACGCCTACGTATCACGTGTTTGAGATGTATGCGGGCCACCAAGGCGCCCAACGAATCGATCTTGCGGTCGAATGCGACACTCTTCATGCGTTGCCCAGCGTCTCCGCAACGGCGTCCGAGAAGCATGGTGTCGTTCTGGTTTGCCTCACTTGTCTTGATCCTCAGAATGGTCGAGAAGTTGAGGTGGCGGGTCTTGGTGTGGGCTTAGAACTTCAAAAAGCCAAGGTATTGACTGCTTCGACGATGCAAAGCCACAACACTTTTGAGTCGCCGAGCTTAGTTCAGCCATGTGATGCCGAAGTCGGAGTTTGTAACGATTTGTTGTCTCTGACCCTTTCTCCGATGAGCGTGACTTCAATCTATTTGAGGGTCAAATCCTAACTATCTTCCCCATATGAAAGAACTCGCCAGCCTCCTAATGGAAGGCCGGCGAGATTCAATTGTCAGGCAAGAGTGTGTCTTACGGTGCCGTTATCGTCCAAACAATCTGGTCAACAAACATGCTCCAGACGGGTGCCGGTCCAGATGGTGCGTAGAATGCTAAACGAGCCCTCACCACTCCTGATCCAGACTGAACGAATTGGGTAGGAGTTGCCGCAAAGCCTATCAAGCCTGTATCAGTCGTTCCCACGGGACCCTGGGCGACATTCACCCATGTGTTTGTTGAGAAGTTGAAGAGCTCTATCCGCATCGTCACGTTCTGACGCGAGACGCGGGCATCAACGTCCACCCTCATATTGACTGGATTGTTTGTCGGAGAGAACGATTCAACTACGATTCGCCCGGAGGGCTGACCAGTGAGCGCATTGATGGCGGCCTTCGCCTGATTGTAGTTGGCATCATTGAACCAAAGGCTTCCCGTGTTGCCAGAGCGATAGCGAGCCCCAACCCAGTTGTAGCTAATGGGGTTCACCGTGCTAGTTTGTCCACCACTGACTTGGACATCGAAAAGGAAGTTTGCCGCTCCCGTGCCTCCTTGCTCTGGATCGAACTGATCAATCTCCGTTTCGTCGTAGATGCCGTCCGTAGGGTCGTAGTCGAACCAGAAGAAGTCTTGACTCGCGCCAATTTGCGGGCCATTGTTAGTGCATACATTCCAAGTTGACGTGAAAAGCCCTTCACCCTGTTCCACCGGAGTTTGTGGCTCACGGAACTGTTGGGCAAGGTAGCAAGTTTGGTTCTGCACAACGCCTAATGGATTGAGCGTGAGGTCAACTGTGACCTCGAAGGTCGACTCGTTTGCCGGGAAGAGATTTCGATTCAAATAGAAACCGAAGTCAAACATCTCGTTGTTGAACGCCATGTTTCCTGGCCCGAGGCCGGTCTGATAATTCTGGAAACCGCGCCAACGAACCAGGAATTTTCCGGCTCGAGACTCGGTTGCAAGGTGCACGCCAAACGTGACGATCTTCCACGGCTTATTGTTGCCGGCCGCAATGAAGCTAAGGTCATCAACAACGCTCGATCCTTCTTCGATGACAAAGTTGTCACCCATGTGGTTCTTATAGACCGCGATGTTTTTGGCGCCATTTGCCGGACTCACTCCGAACGAACCCGCTCGTCCTGATCGGTCTGCCCCAGTACCCGCCCCCGTTCGGATCGGCTTTACAGTGACAAAGATAGGTGCCCCTTTAGAAATGGAATAGGTTCCGTCGGCGTTCTTGACTTTGAAGAACTCAACTTGAGTAACGCCCGATCCTGAAACTTGGGCGAGAACAGCAGAAGCACCAACGGCGAGAAGCGAGACGAATGCAAGAATCCTCTTCATGGTTTGTTCACCACGTGAACGTAGTTTGACGCAACCTGACCGAAATTGCCGCGAAAACATTACTCCTCTCGCCAATCCCAGTAGGTTTAGCATTCGGACGAAATCCGGGCTTCAAATGTTCCTTGACCAAATGCAAAAACCGTCCGGCAAAGTGGCCGGACGGCTGGCTGTCAATTGAATTATTGACGGAAAGCGCGGTCGGCAAAGACTTGCGAGAGCGTTTCGCCAAGTCGCTCACCGCGCATTGTGTTTCCACCGGCAAGAATTCGACCAGTGTCGCCGTCAACGAGAAGCATGAAGGGAATACCACGGACGTTGAACTGAGTTCCGATGGACGTACTCCAGTACTTGCCCTCATAGACATGCTCCCACGTCATGTTGTGTTCCTTCGTAAATGCTTGGACGGCGGAACTCTTGTTCTCTTGGTCAAAACTGATTCCCAGAATCTCGAGTCCTTGCGGATGGAATTTCTCGTAGTTCGCGAGCACATTCGGGAGTTCCGCAATGCACGGGCCGCACCACGTCGCCCAGAAGTCGAGTAACACCACCTTTCCTTTGTAGGAAGACGGGAAGCTAATCTCTTGCCCGGACATCGCCGTTGCTTTGAAAGTCGGCGAAAGCTGACCGACGCTCAGGTCAGGCGGAAGCGGAATCTCCGCAACTACATCGCTGGATGGAAGAACGGAAAGGCTTTGCCCAGTGAGGGACAAAACATAGGTTGAGCCCCCGATGTTCAGCGGCTTACCAACCGCATAAGTTTCGCTTGGGCCATCGTTGCTGCCGTTGCCGTTCCGGTCAATGAACACAGAGCTAGTGGGGGTAATCAGCCCTCCAATGCGGACGAAATGCGAATGGGATCCAAACTTGGCTGTCCCTTCGTAGCCAAAGTCGTTGTAGTAGAGAACCGTGTTCTTCAACTGCTCTCTTGCCGGGTCGGTTGGATCGAACCGATAGAAGTTGACCTGAGCTCCTCCGTTGAGGTTGATCATTCCCGAGCCTGAATACATGGTCAAGCCATTGGTTTCTCGGGCTACCCACTCAACGGCGGCGTCATCGTTGAAGTTGCCATTACGGTTGGCATCAATCCAGAACTTACTTTCTTGCCCAGTAGTCTCCGAGACGGCAAACATCCAGGACTGTTCCCCAAACACAAACTTGCCGTACTTCAAGTTCCTTGTGCCTCGAGGTGCCGAGCCACCAGATGGCAAAACGGCATCCATTTCAGCTCGAATGGGAGAGTAACCCCCCATTTTCGCAGTCATTCCGCTGGCAACAAATTTCAAGTCAACAGCGTCTTGCGCCAAGATTGCAAATGCTAGAGCAGTGAGCATCGTCCAAAGCTACCCTAATCTCGACAATGATTCCGTTGATTCTGGTCGTTACAGGCTTAGCCGGTGGATAACTCTGCATTCGGATACCAGGTTTTCACTCGATGGCTGACAAATTTGCTAACTGTCGGTCAGAATACGGACACGGGTACCGGTTTACCCAACCTGATTCAGAATTGAATCTGAGAAGCGGAGAAGCATGATTTCGACCTTTATCACCGCCCTGATTGTCGTTGGCGCGTCCACCGATACCGATCAACTTGTCACTCGATCACTCGCGACAAGAGTGACTCCCACGAAGAGCACTCAACTTCGCGGTTCATCCCAGAACCGATCAGGAAGCCAGAGAACCAGCAAAGCCGACCAGTTCATCGACTTGAAGTTCGCGAAGTTTGATCCTCTCGTTTCGCTTCCTCCCGTTCCCTTTGGGTTTGTTGCTGACACGCCCAACCAAATGTTCATCGTTCAATACGATCGGACTCCAGAAGAATCAGATCGTGAAGTGATTCGCCAATTGGGAGGGGAAGTCTCCTTCTATCTGCCCAACAATGCCTATCTGGTCATGCTTCCGGTGGGTGGAGACGGCCAGCTCCGGCAAACTGGCACAGTCCGATGGGTTGGAACTTACGAACCTGCCTACCGAGTCGAACCCGAGACGATGGCGAACCTGCGGGCGGGCCGACTCGGTCGCAATGACTACTACATCCAGGTTTTCAAGCCCGACGCGAACTTGAAGGCCTCGATCGCATCGCAAGTTCTTCAATTGGGTGGTCGAGTCGTAGAAAACCCGAATGAGGGATCATTGATGCTCGTATCGTTGACCCCTCAGCAAGTCATTGAAGTTGCTGGTATCAATGGTGTCGTCTACTTTGACCGTCGAACCGAGATAGGGACCGACATGGATGTGGTTCGCAACGTCAGCGGAGCGAACTTCATGGAGTCGATCGCCGGATATACCGGTCAAGGGGTCATCGCTCACGTCATTGACAGCGGCAATCGCAGCACCCACAATGCCTTCGATACGCCTATCAACCGGTTGACAGTCCGAACGAATTCAACGGATACAAGCCACGGAACATCCACGAGTGGCATTGTCTTTGGCAATGGGCAAGGAAACGCTTCCGGCAAGGGAATGCTGCCGGACTGCAATGCCATTTTCTCCCGATATCAAACGGCCGGATGGTCAGGTCGCTTAGCGTGGACCCAAGACACCGTGAATGTTTACAATGCCGTCATTGAATCGAACTCTTGGGGTGATTCGCTTACTGGCTCCTACACGACGATCTCTGCGCAGATGGATGAGATCATCTTCAGCACGGATCTTCTGATTTGCCAGTCAATGTCGAATGCGGGCACCAATACGGGAGTTAGACCTCAAGCGTGGGCCAAGAACATGCTCTCTGTTGGTGGCATCTTCCATTTCGGGACGGCGACTACCACAGACGATCGCTGGAACAACGGAGCGAGCGTTGGTCCCGCCGCCGACGGACGAATCAAACCCGAGCTTTCGTTCTTCTACGATCAAATCTTGTGCACATCAAATGCCAGCGACACCTCGTATACCAGCAGTTTCGGCGGCACGAGTGCAGCAACGCCTGAAACTGCAGGTGCCTTTGGCATCCTTTTCCAGATGTGGAGTAACGGAATCTTCGGAAACCCGGCCGTAGGGAATAGTGTCTTCGCGAATCGTCCGAAGTCGACCCTCGCTAAGGCCATCATGATCAATCAGGCCCGTCAGTACACGCCGGGTGCGAACGGTAATGACATCACGCGAATGCGACAGGGATGGGGGCTGCCGTGGCTTGAGCCAATCTGGAACAACCGCGACGAGATGTTCTTGATCAATGAAAGAGACGTTTTGACGAATGGTCAATCTGTTACTTACAGGATTTACGTCCCAGCCGGAGCGCCCGAACTGAAGATGACCATGAACTACATGGATCTCCCAGCAGCGGCGAGTGCTAATCCCACGCGAGTGAACGATCTAAGCATACGAGCAGTGTCGCCGACTAACGTAACATACAACGGCAATGCGGGTCTCGCAGCCGGCCCGTGGTCAACCTCTGGCGGCTCGCCCGATACGCTCAACAACACCGAAAACATCTTCGTTCAAAATCCAACGTCAGGTGTTTGGACGATTACCGTCACCGGAACCAGTATCGTGAGCGACGCCCGACCGGAAACGCCAGGCGTGACGGATGCGGACTTTGCCCTTGTTGTTTCCGGCGGTGACGCACAATCACAAATGGAATCGATGGCCGCTGCTCCAGGTGGCACTCTCTCTGGCCCGTTGAGTTCCTTGCATATCAGCGATAACTCGGGCGTCACGATTCCAGAAGGTACGGCTTCCGAAACCTCAGATGATCGACGAACGATGTTCGCCACCACAACCGTTCCGACGACGACGAGTACTGAAATGCGAATCGGATTCGAAGCGCGATCATCTGGCATCACGACGGGTGCTTCCCGTATCTCGATGTTCAACAACAACACGGGACAGTGGGAACCGATTGGCTTCGTGAACGCTCTCACCACCACAGATCGCACATTTGACATCGTAGTGGCCAACGGTGCGCGATTCATCAACGGCGGGCGACAAGTTCGGATTCGAGCCGAGTTCTGGAATACGGATCTTGGTGCGGATGTTGTATGGAACCCGGTCGTTGACCAGATTCGAATGACGCACTTCCAACCGTAAGTCTGCAATTGGACTAGAAGCCACTCCTCGGTGCAAACCGGGAGTGGCTTTTGTTTTGCCGGTTGAGGTTCCCCACGCAATTTCACTGGGAATCATCTCGTGTCTGTGAAATCAAGGACAACTCGAGTGCAATCGTGCTATAGTTAGGACGCTAATCCTGAAGATTAGCAGGAGAAATGATGCAAACGAAATACACAGCAATGTTGGTCGTGGGGGCTTCCGCGCTAGTTCCGGCGCTATCGAACGCCCAAACGAGCGCGTTGTATCTCACTTCGTTCGGTAGTACGAGTGGATTCATCGTTCAGGGTGGCTCGGTTTCCGGTACTTGGACACGTGATTCTTCAACGGACAACGCACTAGCCGTAACGACCGAGATCCTTTCCTTTGAGAGAACCTCGGGTGCGGGAAATCGTTACGATCTGGCAGGGAATTATTTGGGCGATCTGACCTCGACAAATCCTGGCTTTGTCGATTGCTATGACGGGGCAACCGATGGCACGCGGACGTGGTCTGTGGCCCACAACGATTTCAGCAACAATCAGGCTGTTATCATGGGTGGTGCGGATTGGAGTGGTGCGGCGGTTTCGTTTGCTCCTGTAAGTAGGAGCAGCGGAATCACGTACGATGCTACTGACGACAGTCTTTGGCTTACAAACAACGTAGGTGGAACGGACGGGATTTCCCACTACTCGACAACGGGAACTTTCTTAGGAGGCTTCTCCTTTGCGTTTCTGGGTGGAGCGGGCTATGGCCTAGCGCTTGACCCCGCAGACAATACGCTGTGGGTCGCGGGTGGCTTCGGCACTGCTGGCAATCTTTATCAATACGATAAGGCTGGCAATCTGCTGAACACCGTTTCGGTTGCCGGATTAGCCGGTGAAAACATCATGGGCGCCGAGTTTGCGGCGGTTCCGGAACCGGGCACTCTGATCGCACTCGGTCTTGGAGCCCTTGCGCTCCGACGACGCCGAAAGAACTGAGTCGGCACGACATCACGTTGACCCCGGCCGCGTCTAGTTGACGTGACCGGGTTTTTTTTGTTGTTCAACAGCACAGCTCCGTCACCGAGCAAAGGTAGCTTCCCGCGCGATCGACGCTCATGCCTGCCAGGTTGATCTGTTGACTCTTGGTTGAGCGCCAACGTCTCTTCGATTGCACCGTGCCGACTCACAGT
>JAHBTC010000024.1 GCA_019638835.1 Fimbriimonadaceae bacterium | reverse complement strand
AAAGTACAGAGAAGCTGACCCGAGTACAACCGCTCACCATCGGGCAGGCGGGCCGAATTCCTGGCGTTCGACCGACCGATATCGCACTCCTCATTGGCCATTTGAGGCGGACACCCACCGCCGTCTAGTCCGGCTTTGCGCCCACCGAAGCCGTCAGGCGTTCAAACCTCCGATCTCCAGGGTCAGAGCGCTCCAAAAGAACGGCTTCTAACGACAGCCCATCAAGGCTACCGACCGTTTCAATCACGACCGGATCAACAACTTTCACGATCTCTGGCAGGATGTCCGTCGCCCTCTGATTCGTCCAGTCATTTTTCACCAGTTCATCAAGCGACTCTTGCTCGGTGCCGCCAATCCAAACGCCGCCACACTCCTGTTGATAGTCGCCGTCAAAGTCAAGAACGTAGTATTCGTCTTGTTTGGGTTGGTCGCCGACTTCTGCGAAGACACAGCGAGCGACGATGGGAGCACTTCGAAAATCGTTGAAAGCCCGTTTCATCGGCTGACTCAGCGCAAGGACAACCCGGGCGACACTGACATCCTGTTCGCTTCGCTCGTACCCTTCACGGTGTGTGAATTCAATCGCGGCAACGCGTAGTTGCTCCATGTCCGATTGCAATCCTAATCCTCCGAACATGAGGCGATCGTAGATCTCGTAGATTTTGCGTGTGTTCCGGGCGTACGTGACCCCGAGGATGCCGTCCGAAGTGGAGACCATCACGACCGGAATCCCACTCTCAAGCCGGCCGCCCACGTATTGTCCACGCTGGTTGACGGCTTCCTGCCAGTCGTACGGGCTCATCATCGCAATTCCAGTCTACGCCGGAATCAGGGGAGTTGGTTGCCGGGTTGGGCTAGTTTGCGATCCAGCGCGGAGCGGAACTACGCAGAGTTTGGCCCTTCAGGAGCGATTCAACAGTTAAGTTTTCTAGCGTCTTCTCGATTGACCGCTCATCCCAAACCATAAAGTATCCAAGGCCTCCTCGCGCGAGGTTGCTTGGCATCGCAATTCGGTAGCTGGACTCGGGGTTGAGGGCAGAGCCACTCATCGTAATCTCCGTCACTCTGCGTTCAGCGGAGGCGGATGGTCTGAACTTGATTTCAAGTCCAGAAACCTGCAGAAATCCAGGGTTTGGCGACGGATAGAGGCTCAGGGAATGTTCGACTGCCGCCCGCACTTCTTTGCCCGTCAACTTCACGATGCAAATCGTGTCGGAGCCGAACATGGCGTACTCGCCAAGATCGTTCCCTCGCGCGTCAGGCTTCAGAAGCCCTGCGGCCACCCAAGCCGCATCGCAGGACGCCGCATCTCGAATGAGATCGGCGATGGCTTGCCCCGCGTCACTTGCCCCGGTCCCAGGATCTGTACTGCCTGGGGCAGAAATGGAAATGGCGCACAAACAGGCTGCAAGACAAGTTGCTCCGCCTCGCAGGTTGTTGATGCGCCGCACGATTGTTTCCACTTTTCCACCCGTTGGACGCTTATCAAACGGCATCCATTACAGTCAGTATCGGAAAATTGGTCCGAAAGTTACGACCAATCAACCTCAAGACCCATTGAACGAGCCGTTCCGGCGACAATTCGCATCGCCATTTCCTCGTCATCGGTGTTGAGGTCGGCAATTTTCAACTTCGCGACTTCGCGGAGTTGTGCCTTTTTGATGGTGCCCGCACTTTCCTTGCTCGGCTTCTGGCTCCCCTTGTCAATGCCGACGGCTCGCTTAATGAGGTCGCTCATCAGCGGCTGATTGACGGTGAAAGAATAGGAGCGATCTTCGTAGACAACGATGCTGACCGGGAGCACGTAGCCCATCTGTTTGGCCGTTTGTTCGTTGAATCGCTTCAAGAACTCCATCATGTTGATGCCGGCCTGTCCAAGCGCCGGACCAACCGGGGGTGCCGGAGTACCTTTCCCGGCAGGAATGTTCAATTTGATGACTGACGTAATCTTCTTCGCCATGATATGCCTCGCTTTGTGCCCGAATCGGGCTTCGATGGTCACCAGTAGCGAGAGGGAAGCGTCAACTACGGTGGACCTTCTGTTGTACCAGCCGCGAAGGTAGGGCGAGGGCCTGATTGCGGGTTACGACCCAGTGCCAGTCGGGTGCCATACTCTCGGAAAGCCATGTCGCAGCAACCGCTACTCATTCCTCAGATCGGTGAGGGTCTGCAAGAAGCCCGGGTCGTAGCCTTCCTAAAGCAGCCGGGAGACCGGATCAAACGCGACGAACCGATCTATCAAATGGAGACGGATAAGGCCGTCATGGACGTGGAGAGCCCGTACGATGGCGTTCTCGTCGCTTGGACCGCAAAAGTTGACGACGTAGTTCCGATTGGGGGCGAGGTCGGCATGATGGAAACCAGCGCGGCTGCGAATGTCGCGCCGGAAAGTGCCCCGACGAAACCGGAAGCGCAAGCCCAATCGACAAACGGAGAAATCTCACTTCGGATTCCGCAAATTGGTGAAGGATTACAAGAAGCAAGAGTTGTGGCATTGCTCAAGCAGCCGGGCGAAGCAGTGAAGCGTGACGAGGCCATCTACCAAATGGAAACCGATAAAGCCGTCATGGACGTAGAGAGCCCGTATTCGGGAACGGTTGTCCGCTGGCTCGCCAATGTTGATGACGTACTCGCGATTGGTGCCGAGGTGCTGGTCATGTCAACCACTGAAGCGGTGCAAGAGGCTGCGCCTGAACAAAGCGCCACAACTTCTGCGGTGGCGGCTCCGGTTGCGAGTCCCGCCTCAACTCCCAGCGGGGAGAGGCGCCGGGATATCCCGCCGCGCACCCGAGCGTACGCAAAGAAGCTCGGAATATCGGACGCTGATCTCGCGACAATTCCGGCTAGTGGCAAGATGCTGATGCCTGACGACCTCGATCAATGGCAAAAGAGCGGGGCGGCATCCGTTGCGACACCAGTAGCGAAGTCTTCGACCGGTAAAGCGTTCAGCGAGAAGCCGTTCGACAGCAAACAGCGCGTGTTGGCAAGTCGCCTTCAACGAGGTAACCAATTGGTGGTACCCGGCATGATGTCGATCGTGACGAACTGGGGACCGCTTGAATCGTTGCGTCAAGAGGTCAAAGATTCGGGAGCCGAGTTTGCGCCGAGTGCGTTTACCTACTTCGCGTTTGCCGTCGCTCGAGCCGCAATCGAGAATCCAATCGTTCGCAGCACATTAGTCGGAGACGCTACGGTACGCACGTACGATCACCTCCAGTTAGGGATCGCGGTTGCCTTGCCGGGTGACGCCTTAGTTGTCGCGGTTGTCCCGGATTCCGACGCTCTCAGTTGGGAAGCTTTTGCCTCCACCGCGCGTGAGCGAATCAATCTTGCGCGAGAAGGCAAAGATCAAGCGGACGAGTCAGTCACGTTAAGCATCACCAACATGCAGGCATACAACATCCGTGAGGCAATGGCGGTTGTCGTACCACCCGGAGTGGCGACGATTTTCCTTGGTGAGCCATACAATGGCCTCGCCAACGACTCGGCCGAACTCAAACTTCAGCGATGTGCAAATGTTGGTATCACGATTGACCACCGATTGATCAATGGGGTGGGCGGCGCTGAGTTCCTCAACGCAATCAAACAGAACGTGGAGAACATCCGCGAACTGGTGAAGTCGTGAGTCGGCCCGTCATCGGAATCGGTGCGGGAATCCAAAAAGGTGACGACGGTCGCGAACGCCTTTACATCCGCATCGAATACGCCGATCGAGTTTGGGAGGCCGGGGGAAGACCCGTCATCCTTCCCCCCGGGCCAATCGAGGAAACCGATTTTGACTTTCTTGATGGCTACCTCATTACGGGTGGCGACGACATTCCTGGCGAAGAGTTCGGTGAGCCGACGCACCCAGAGGCAACATTGGAAGACCCGCGAAGGCTCAACTTCGAAATGGACTGGCTGAAGAATACGCCACGCGACATGCCTGTTCTCGGAATCTGTTTGGGCTGCCAGCTGATCAACGTGGTTCGAGGCGGGTCTCTTCACCAACACATTCCTGATCATCTTGGTCACTCGCAACACCGGTCCGGGGAGACCGAGACGATTCAAGTTGATACTTCATCACTCCTCGGCGAAATGGTTGGTGAGGTCGCGCGGGGCGAAAGCTTGCACCATCAGGCTGTCAATCGAGTGGGCGAGAACCTTAGGGTCGCGGCCCATGCCGCAGACGGGACCGTAGAGGCGATTGAAGACACCTCGGGTCGGTGGGTGGTTGGTGTTCAATGGCACCCCGAACGATCGCCCGACACAACAACGACTCAGAATCTGTTTCGTGAGTTCGTCGCCGCCGCTAAACTACGAAAAGAGGCGAGGGAAAGCGCATGATTTACGAAGTCAACGGGAATCCAACAGATTTGATCCCATCTGATGTACGGGTAGAGAAAGTCGGTGACCGATGGCTCGTTCGAACCTCGCAAGGCACCAAGTCCGCGTTGGTTATCCGACACGGTGATACGGTCCACGTCAGTTTTGATGGTCGGACGTACCGGATTCAGCCTCCTCATCGCCATCGTGATGGGGAGAACGCCGTATCCAGCGGAACCCAGCGCGCGCCACTCCCCGGACAAGTCGTAGAAGTGAATGTCGTCGAGGGCGAATCGGTTGAGATTGGCCAGAGACTTGTCGTTGTGGAAGCGATGAAAATGCAGCAAGCAATCGTCGCGCCCTTCGCCGGTCTCGTTTCGCGGCTACCCGTGATGGCCGGAGACAAAGTAGCCGAAGGTGACCTTTTGGTTGAAGTCACACCCCTCGAAGATTCGGAATGAGTGATCACGTAACGATTATTGAAGTGGGGCCGCGCGACGGACTTCAAAACGAGAAAACTCCAATTCCAACCTCGGCAAAGATTGAGTTCATCCGTGAACTTTCGTCGGCGGGCCTGCGGGAGATCGAGGCAACCTCATTTGTGTCACCGAAGTGGGTGCCGCAATTGGGGGACGCCGCTGAACTCTGGCCGAAACTTCCGCGTGGACCTCTCTATTCGGCATTGGTTCCCAACATGCGGGGCCTAGATCGCGCGCTTGAACTAGGTGTGGATCGGATTGCCGTATTTACGGCGGCCAGCGAAGATTTCGTACACAAAAATATCAATATGTCTATCGCCGAATCCCTTGTGGTTTTTGACGAGATGATTCAGCGATTCCGCGCTAACTCACCTCGTGGTTTCGTGCGCGGATACGTCAGTACAATTGTGGAATGCCCGTTCGCGGGGCGCATTTCGCCTGAGCAGGTCGCGAAGGTGGTTGATTCCCTCATGGCTCTGGGCGTTGACGAGATTAGCCTCGGTGATACGGTTGGGGTCGCCGTACCGCGCGAAGTTCGAGCGGTGATGAGCAACGTAGCCCATGTACCGAAAGCCAAAGTAGCCTGGCACTTCCACGACACTAGGGGAACAGCCATCGCCAATGTGGAAACCGCCTTGGAGGCCGGCTACCGACGGTTTGACTCAAGCGCGGCGGGATTGGGAGGCTGCCCATATGCTCCCGGTGCCGGAGGCAATCTCGCGACCGATGATTTGGTTTACTTTGCGGAGAGATCGGGGCTGTCTACTGGGATCAATCTCAGAGCGCTATCGGGGGCGAGTCTGCCGATTCTTGAGGCTCTGGGGCGGGCTCCTGGGTCACGGGTGCAGCAGGCGGTTCTGTCACAATCACCGGTACCGTAAACTTCCGGTAGATACCGTATCCGGCGAGCGCAAGCGCAATGAATCCCGCTCCCCAAGTCGCTTGCTTCTCTTCCTTGGTCAGCACGAATTCTTTGCGGTTGACAAGGAGCACCGTTAAGCCTATTGGAACGAGAGCGGGCAGCATGTTGAGCCCAAGCGGAGACAATACGACCACGAGATAGAGGGTCAAGGCGACCGTGAGCCACTTCATCGTTTCCCGTGCCCGCATCCCGAACCGATAAAGACAGACCAAAAAAACCGCCGAGAAGAAGAAGTCTGCCGGACCAACAAACGCCATGGGGGCAAGCGTAATGCCTTGTTGAGTGTTTGCGGGTTGTGCGGCAGGGACTGAAGCCGCCAACCGCTCAAACATCTCGGGATTTTCCGTCACCACGCGCGTGACGATCGCGGTCGGATTGAACACCAAGAAGACATCAAAGCCCGCAAGAAAGAACGCGACGGGCAGGAGCATATTCTTGTCTTTAATCAGCAACCCAACCATTGCTCCGAGCCCTAAACACCATGTAAGGAGTCCGGCATTGCCGAGGGCGTCAATCAACACGCTAGGCAGACCTTCCTTATAGACATTCATCAGGAAGTAGGCGGCCGATGCATGGATCAGCGCGCCACCCGTAAAGGTGAAAGCGGCATGGCGAACGTGCCACTCGGGACGGGCCCCTTGAGCCAATGCAATCACTGGCCCCGCCACAAAAAGCACTGCGGAGAGGAGCAACATCGGCATCACGAGCCCAGATGGGAACCCAATCACTCCGTATAGGATGCGGATGGCGGTGAGAACTCCAAGCACCAGAAAAAAGCACCCGAGCCCGACAGGTGCCCCGTTAGATGACACTGGCTATCCTCCGCACAGGAAGATTCTGACCTAGTGCGGAGGCATAATTCTGCAATACAGCGTCTCCCATCCCCTCAATCGTAAAGCGATAGATTGAAGCTTTGGCGTTGTTGCCGAGAGAAACTCTTTCCTGAGGGTCGTTCGCGACCCGAATCATTCGTTGCGCGATGTGCATCGCCGAACTAGGCGAAATGAAACCGTTCTGCCCGTCTTCTACGGCTTCCGATGCACCGCCGCCTTGTACGACAATGGCGGGCATTCCATAACTCATCGCTTCCGCCACGACAAGTCCTTGTGTTTCTGACTGACTCGCGAATGTGAATACGTCCGCAGCAGCGTAATAGGTGTCCACTTCGGTTCGAGGCTTCGAACCTTCAAACCGAATATGATTTCCAATTCCAAGATCTTTCGCATAGCCCTCCATTTCGGCGCGGATTGGGCCATCTCCAACCAAACAAAGCAGGATATTGGGATTCTCACGAACGGCCTGCGCCGTGGCATCTAAGAGAGTCGGGATGTTCTTTTCCCGGGCGAGACGCCCCACATACAGCATCACAACTTGATCGTCGCTAAATCTGAGTTGCTTGCGGGATTCGGATTGATTGAGATCCGTTGGCTGCGGGATACCCGTCGGTACCACCTCAATCGGACGTGTAACTTGCTGCTTTCGGAGCCACTTGCGTGAAAAGTTGCTCGGAGTAAGGATTCGGTCCACCTGGTTGTAATACAACTTTGTGTGCCGTCGAATCTGCTGCCGCACCACGGACGGTGGTGCGTAGGGGAAGTAGTGTGTGTACCGGTCGTACTGTGTGTGATATGTCGAGACAATCGGAATCCCACTACGTTGCGCCCATTTCAAACCGGCGTAACCAACCGTAAACGGTGTATGCGTGTGCACGATGTCAAAGTCGTGTCGTTTGAACGCGGGGAGAAACGCAACGAAAGGCGGGACCGCAAGAGGGTATCCCGGGTGCTCTTTCACCCGGACAGAGGGAAACCGCACCGTGTCGGGATCAGAGTCCTCGAACCCGGGAAAAGCCGATGTATAGAGGACGACAAAATGACCGCGCCGCCTCAGCTCTTCAACCAAAAGGTTAACGCTGACGGCGACGCCGTTCAATATAGGGAGTGCACTATCCGAGAATACGGCTATTGAGAGAGACCGATCCACGGTAGCCCTCAGGTTCAGAATTCCGGATGTCGACCGTGGTTCTTGACGAAGCCGATCACATCACTCAGCCGGAAGCGTCGCTGACCACCCTTTGTGCGGTGGTGGTTCAACCACTCGCGGTTGGTGTAGCGGCGGACCGTTGCCGGGCAGACCCCAAGCAATCGGCTCACTTCTTCCAGAGTCAGTTCCGGATCGAGCAATCGACGAATGAGGTCGGTGCGCGATTCCTTGAACTCGCTGGTGTAGTAATGGCGGGTCACATCATCCGTGAAATACGCCCCCAAGAACTCGATCTGGTTCGGAAGTTCCGCCAGAAATGTTCTGAGATCATCGTCGAGTACCGAATCATGCGATTCGGTTGTTGCCGCGGCGCGACGTGGACGAGGGGCTCTCAGACTCGTTTTCCTGAACTTGACCTCTCCGTTGTCGGCCGATGCTTTCGTGCGACGTGTACGTCGATTCGGCTTTCCATCGGGAGTATCGAGGAATGCGTTTTCGATGTAAGTCACCGGGTCGAACTGCTTCGTGCCTGCCATCTTTGACAAGCAGGGACTATACACCCCTTTAGCCCGACAATATGAGCATTGCGTCGCCAAAAGACAGAAACCGGTACTGATGGCTCACCGCTTCCCGGTATGCCTGCTGGATGGACTCCGCGCCAGCAAGCCCCGCCAACATTGCAAGCATGGTCGTACCGGGCATGTGGAAGTTGGTCAGTAAGCTGTCGATCACCTTCGGTGGATTGCCTGGGTGCAGAAAAATCCGAGTCGTCATTTCTCCTGGCTTGACCATACGTGGCCCAGCGCTGAACGACTCGATGGTTCTCGCTGAGGTCGTTCCCACGGCAATGATTCTTTGCTCGGCCCGGTTGATTGCTTCGGCAGTCGCTTCCGGCATGATGCACCGTTCTCCGTGCATCGGATGGTCAAGATAGTTCTCGGTTTGAATCGGACGAAAAGTATCCAAACCAACGTCGAGGGTCACTTCCGCCGTTTCGACTCCCTTTGCGCGCAGTGCGGCAAGGATTTCGTTTGTAAAGTGCAGTCCCGCCGTGGGTGCGGCGCTACTTCCCGGTTTCTCCGCATACACCGTCTGGTACCGATCAGGTTCATTCAATGCTTGATGTATGTACGGTGGGAGGGGTACTCGCCCTACTTGCCCGAGCAACGTACGCCAGTCGCTTGCGTCAAGAAACCGGAGCAAACGCTTGCCACCTTCTTCCTCGCCCAAGACCTCGGCTGACAGTCCACCCTCGAACTGAATCTCTGTACCAATTCTAAGTCGCTTTGCGGGTTTGGTCAAGGCGAGGAAGACGCCGGACTCAGTTTCTTGCAGCAGAAGGGCTTCGGTCCTTCCTCCACCTCTCCGCTCACCAAAAAGTCGAACCGCTGAAACCCGAGTGTTATTCATGACGAGCAAGTCTCCCGGATCGAGAAGTTCAACGATGTTTCGGAAGTGGCGATGCTGAATCTCGCTAGTCTCACGTCCCAGAACCAGCATTCGGGAGGCCGCCCTGTCGCTTAGCGGTTCCTGCGCGATCAGGTGTTGAGGCAGGTCGTATTGGATGTCGCTCAGTCGCATGCGTCGTACCAAGCGAGGAGGGTGCGCAAGTCTCGAAAACGATGAGGGCCGTCGTCGGCGCCTTGGCGATCAATCAGTAAGCCTCGGGCGCCGACTTGATTTGCCCCTTGAACGTCGGCAATCGGATCGTCTCCAACATGCCACGCCTGACCTGCTTCACAACCCAAATTCTCGTACGTAGACTGGAAAATGAATGGATCTGGCTTTTCCGCCCCGACCACCATACTTGCGGTGACGACTTCAAAGAATGAGTCGATGCCAAAGACCTCAAGTGTCTTTCGCAGCGAAATGTCCCAGTTCGAGATAACCGCCATGCGAACTTCCCGGTCGCGAAGGCCAGTTAAGGTCTCCTGCACATCGTGAAAAAGCCCGAAAACCTCGCTGCCCTCTCCATACAGTCTTCGCTCAGCTTCGATTACGACTTGGGGCGCAAGCGTCAGTGGCCAGCCGAGCCCATCCATCCACTCTTCACCCAAAGACGACCACCAAGCGCGTCCGGCATATTCGTCCCCGGCTTGGTTCAATGCAAGATATTCATGCCAACGTGAGCGCATGCGGCGTTCATATTCGCTTGCCGCATCGGGATGTGAGAGGCCGACGGATTCTGCCGATTCAACGGCAAGCCGCACGGGGTTCCAGCGAACCCATACGAGGGTTTCCGCGCAGTCAAACGTAATGACCTTCGGTCTTCTCATCAAATCAAGGTCTTACCGCTAAGAGAGCATACGTATAGGCATGACCGCACCGACCACCTGCCACAATACGTCAAGGTAAGCAGATATGCGAACTCTCTTGGCGGCCCTCGTCCTCGTTGCGGTGCAACCCGTCACTCTCAAGCGAACTCCGAGCGTTGGTGAAACGACGAACTTTGAAATTCGCATGGAAACCGAATGGGAAGGCAAACAACTGGTTTTCACGGGCACGCAACAGGAGGTTGTCAAAGTCGTAAACCTGGACGGAACATTTGAGATAGAGAGCACGCAATCTGCGAGCAAGGTGATTTACGACGAACAAGAGATGGAGGGTCCGAAGTTGCCCGCCACAATCTTCACGTACGCCGCCGATAACACTCCCACTGCCCTAATCGGCGAGCAGGTGGACGCGGACGCTTTTCGATTGACCCGTGTGACAACCCCCATCTTCCCGAGCGACTCGGTGCCCGTCGGTGGAACTTGGAGTCGAGAACTGCGCGATGACCCTGATGCTGCCCTTCCTGGAGTTAAGCTCGAATTCACCTACGAGGCGAACGAGAAAGTCGGCAACACGGACACCTACCGAATCAAGATCGTTGGCGAAGAATTAGAGGGTTCCTTCCCAACCAAGGTCGACGGTCAAGTCTGGGTGAGCTCGACCACAGGCGCAATCATCAAAGCCAGCTACAAGGTAGACGAAGCCCCTGTGGCCGGAAACCACTTTGACCTCACTTTGACGATTTCGCCGATTCCTTCGGTCGCTTCCCGGTAAAGGGGTTCTTTGGTGCTCCACGAAGGGAGAAGCAACGATGGCATCTCGCTTCATAAGATTCGGTTGCCCCAATGAGAACGACCGGGTCATCCCAGTGGGCTGGCTTCCCGTCGATCATCCGATAGGTGTGGCTTGCGGTGTCTCCGCAGTTCATGCAGATTGCACGTAACTTGAGGACCTCGTCGGCCGCGATCAATAATTCGGCCATTGGACCGAACGGTCGTCTTCGGAAATCTTGGTCTAATCCGGCCGCAACTACATCAATCCCTTTATCGGTCAGTGCAACCGCGAGGTCAACCAACTCTCGCTCAAAAAACTGGGCTTCCTCAATACAAACTAAGTCGGTATCCGGTTCAACCGCAGCGGCAATATCACACACCGACTTGACAGCTACGGCCTCGTGCCGGACGCCCATATGAGTGACGACCATCGTTTCGTGATACCGATCATCGACTTTCGGTTTGAATACCTGGACCTTGCGCTTGGCAAAGAGGGCGCGACGCGCAAGTCGAATGAGTTCCTCGCTCTTGCCTGCGTACATACTCCCGCAGACAACCGTCAGTGTTCCAGACTTCTTCATACCGTTGGCTCTGGCGCCTCCTGGTCCGCTTCAAACATCTCTTCCATTTCGTCGGAAAGGTCCTCGTCCATTGCCTTCCCGATCTCCCGCACCATTTCTAACCCTTCGGCATGGCTAGTGGGGTCACCCATGCGATCCAATCGGTCCGCCATCTCGTCCATACGGGCATCTTCGTCTCTCCCCATCCGAAATCGGCTAATGAGCCGTTCCAGCCGGTCACTGCCGCAGAGTGGACATTGCTCTTCGTCTGGACTCGCCACCATGCCGATCAGCAGACTTACGCGCTTCCCGCAACTTCGGCACGCGTATTCGTAGACCGGCACAAGGCCATATTATCCCTACCGATGCAAAACGAAAACCCCCCGGCCCGCCTTGAGGGCGGGCCGGGGGGTGTCACTACAGACCCGCCTACGGGCCTGCGTCAATGTCAGCGAATCGGGCCGTTAAGACTCCGTTCGCGTACGTGCCCTCAGCGAACACGTCTGACCCCACCATGAGCAGGTTGTAGTATTGCGTCTCGGAAAGCGGATCGCCGAATATCGTGCTGAACTCAGTCGTAGAGTTCGTTTGGATCGTCACGTTGTCTCCGACATTGTGGGCAAAGCCACTCGCCTGATCAATCTGGAGAACGAAGTTCTTCGCACTCTTATTGATAGAGACTACATGTCCAATCACGAACGCCTGATTGCCCAGCCCACCGTCTGACTTGAACTCGACTTCGATCGCCGTAACTCGGTTGGTCGTTCGGTTGTAGAGCCCTCGCACAGTTACGAATGCGTCGGTTCCTGCTCCCTCAAGGATGTTGAAGGCTTGAGATTGGTCAATATACGCGCCTGTTGCCGACTGGAACTTGGTCGAAGACGAGGTCACGACCGTTACGGCGTCTTGCGAAGGGAATCCAGCGCTGGAATCCCACTCTTCAATGACGAGGGTGAACTCGCCACTTATGCGATCCGGAGAGAGAGGCTGACCACCGGCTTCAGTGTTTGCGCCGTCATCAATTCCATCGTCGATCTCGACCTTTGACGAGAGATACCGACCAAGGCTCGGCGTGTAAATCGCCCGCACCTTCGCTTTCTTGTTGTTGCCAAGAGTGGCCCCGGATGTGCCGTTCTCATTGATGACTTTCGTCTGTGAGTTGGCAGAAATCAAGAAGATTTGACCGTCGGTTGTGGTCAACGTGAAGGTCTGGTTCGGCGCGGTTCCAGCAAGCGCACTAATCGTGCCCTCGTACGTCCACTCTCGGTGTAGTTGGGCTGCCGCCAGGTTCGTGGGGGCCCCCACAGCGATGACCGGAGTTACTTGATTGCCGGATTCAGTCCAGCCGCGGAGCCGGAATTCAACCACGACGTTTGGGTTGGCGGCATTAACGACGAGAGGAGTGGCCAAATTGGTGACAACCCGACTCTGAGCCGTACCGAAGTTGTAGGTAGAAGCAAAAACGTCGTCACGTCCGGTCTGGCTTCCGAATGGGAAGACCGTCACATCACGACCAAAGATCACATTCAGCTTGGTGTAGGTGCCAAACGTCGCGGTTCGACGCCCCAGCCCAACGAACTGTTGGACCGATCCATTGTTGAGGACCTGGAGATCAAGCGTCTCGCCCAGTGCACTCTCGAAAAGCACCGCCTTTTGGCCCGTTGCGGTTTCCAACTCGATGAGGAAAACGTTGGTCCAAACGCGAGAGAACCCATCGCGTAGGTTGCGCGAAGAACCGTCGTCGCTGAGGAATGTGCCGACTGCACCGCTGGTGCTACCGGATGTAGTGCCCGAGGTGGTACCGGAGGTAGTCCCTGAGGTTGTTCCGGAGGTCGTGCCCGAAGTCGTTCCCGAGGTAGTGCCCGAAGTAGAGCCTCCACTTGTTGTCACACCTCCACCGCCGCCTCCGCATCCGAAGATGAAGGCAACGAGGAGGGCGATCAACACCATCAAAATCTTTGATTCGCGTCTCATATCGTATATGCCCAGCCTGGTCATTACGCTGGGAACCCTACCTGAAAGGAGGGCTACCAGACCCCTAAAGGTTCATTTCTAACGGTATTCTTATGAACCGACGCAGGCCCTCCAACCTTCCGCACCGTTCGTGACACGGAGAGGCTCGTCTGAGGATTTTTTTGAATAAGAGAACGGCACCACGTAGCCGAGCAAAAATTGGCGTCCGCACTCCCGGACAGATTGAGATCATCGTCAACTCCGCCAACCGTGAGACAAGGATTGCGGTGTTGGAGAACCGTAAACTCATGGAGTACCGCGTCGAGCGGGAAGAAAGAGTTGTAGGAAGCATTTTCAAGGGCATTGTCCAAAACGTTCTTCCGGGAATGGATGCGGCGTTTGTTGACATCGGTTTGGAACGCAATGCGTTCCTGTATGTCGCGGACATCATGCCGGACGACATCACCGATAACAGTCCGGCGAGCGTTCGGCGAAGTGAACTTCGGCACCGAAAGATCAAGGAACTCATCAAGCCGGGTCAGGAATTGATGGTTCAAGTCACTAAGGGTCCACGTGGTACGAAGGGAGCGCGAGTCACCACCCGCATCTCTTTGCCTGGTCGCTATGTTGTCCTCATGCCCGAACACAACTCTGTTGGGGTCAGCCGGAAACTTGAGGACCGGAAAGAGCGAGAGCGTCTACGACGTGTTGGTGACCGCATTTGCCCGAAGGGATTCGGACTAATCCTTCGCACGGAGTGTGAGGGCCGAACCGAAGCCGAACTCCATGCGGATATCCAGTTCCTCTTACAGATTTGGTCGCAAACAATGGAGTCCGCGAAGCGCGTCCGGGCACCAGCCGTGGTTCATCGAGATCAGACGCTTCTTTACCGAACGATTCGAGACGCGTTTGGTGACGAGATTGACCGCTTGGTGATTGATGACCCCGAAGAGTACGAGAAGGTCTGCTTGGTGGCCGGTCTCGTTGCGCCCAACTTACGAAACAAGATCCACCTCTACGATAGCGACGAGCCGATTTTTGACTCCTACGGCATTGAGAAGGACTTGGATCGCCTCCTGCAACACAAGGTTTGGCTCAAGTCTGGGGGCTATCTTGTCATTGATGAAACTGAGGCCCTGACAGCGATCGATATCAACACCGGAAAGCAGGTCGGTTCGCACTCGCTGAACGAAACGATCATCGCCACCAATCTTGAAGCGGCCGAAGAGGTTTGCCGGCAGTTGCGGCTCCGAGACATGGGCGGCATCATCGTGATTGACTTCATTGACATGGAAGATTCGGGCCACCAAAAGAGGTTGATGGACCACTTTCTCAATCATCTGGGGCGCGATATTGCCCGGACACGAGTCGGCAAGATCAGTTCCCTCGGTCTTGTCGAAGTCACTCGAAAGCGAACAGGTGAAAGCGTTACCGAAGCGATTACCATGGTCTGTCCGCAGTGCGCCGGTCGCGGTCGCATTGCAAGCAGTGACACCGTCGCCATTTGGATTGAGCGAGAAATGCGTCGCCGGATTCACGAGCCCGGCGATGCGTTCCATATCGTCGCCCACCCGGCGGTTGTTGAGTCGCTCATTGGCGCAGACGGAGAAGCCGTCGAGGAACTCGAACATGAACTTCAGCGCGGTCTGTATATCCGGGCATCTCTCGATCTCGGATTTGAGGATTTCACGGTTTCATTAGGATCTATTGCGGAGTTTGACCGTCGCTTTATGGGGCTCCGACGAGCTCAAGTAGTGGAGTGTACAGTCCGACGGAGTGCACTTGATCCAAGCGGGAAGGCGATTGGTTGGACCGACGGCGGCTACTACATCGAACTTATCGATGGCGAGGAGTATGTCGGTGACCGCGTGAAAGTGGTGCTCCAAGACCTGCGACGAGCATTCGGAGTCGGGGACATCATTCAACCGTCCGTTAGGATTTAGGGGCAGGATCACCTCCGAAAACGGGAATAATGGGGACGATGGTGGATGTCGCCGAAGTCTGGGCCGAAGCCCTGCCCGCGATCAAGGATGGTGTGACGGGCGTCGGCGTTTGGGCGGCACTCAATTCGTCAGTACCAATCGCTCTCGAAGACGATACATTGGTGATCGGCCTTCCAAGCAAGGAATCGGAATTGAGCGGGCACCTTCGCCTCGCACAAACCAAGCGGGTCATCGAACACGAAGTCACGATCCGACTTAACCAAAAGGTCACTCTCCGGGTCATTGAGGGCACATCGGAGGATGATTGGGCTACCGAAAAGAAGCGGGACGCTGAACGCAAAAGGCTTCAGGATCAGGCTCTCGCTCGAGCTAAGCGCGAGATTGAAGCGGGCACGAGTTGGGAGACGATTTACGAACAGTTGAGCCGCCGATATGCCGCAACTCCCAATCGGTCACTTCCCCAGAATCGCGCTCGTTTCTTCATGGATGCAGTTGCGGTTGTGGCAGAAGCCCTTCAAGAGACTCCCGTGACGGACGACCTTTCGGAAAGACAGTTTGCGCGTTGCATTGAGCGAATCTCGCAGTATTCCGAGATTCCGAGCACGATCGTCGCGATGCACGTCCTCCAAAAGTCGTTTGAAGGATGAAGTCTGAAGCCGTCCTGCTCGGGACAGGAACGAGCAACGGCGTTCCTTCCTTGGGAATTACATATCCCCAGTCCTTTCTTGATGATCCACGGAATCATCGCACTCGCTGTTCAGTGCTGCTGCGCGGTCCCGAAGGCAATGTACTGATTGATTGCGCACCCGAAATGCGGCTTCAACTTCTCCGGGCGAACGCTTTGACCTTGGACGCGACGATCATCACGCACACCCACGCCGACCACATCATGGGGATGGATGATCTGCGTTCGTATTGCATCAGAACCGGAGAGCCGATGCCTGTGTACACGCTTCCGCCGTATCAGGACGACATTCGGCGCGTGTTTCGTTACGCATTCGAAGACTTTCCGCCCGGCATTTTCATTCCTCGGTTCGATTTGAGAGACGTTCCACCGGTTCTCGAGATATCCGGCCTTCGTATTGAGACGCGGGTCGTCCCCCATGGGCCGGTCTCTTCGCTTGCCATTCGGGTCAATGACTTTGCTTACTTGACGGACATCAGTGCGATACCTGACGAGATTCGGCCCTGGCTAGAAGGTTTAGATGTTCTCGTGTTGGACGCCGTAAGATTCCGGCCCCACCCAAACCATCTGCACTTTGATGCCGCGATGGCCGAGGCAGAGCGAATCGGGGCAAGGATGACGTACTTCACACATCTTTGCGACGAATACGATCATTCTGTGTTTGAAGCAACTTTGCCGCCGCACATCCGGCTGGCGTACGACGGCTTATCAATTGCAATCGGAAACTAGTTTCCGGCAACGAGCCACGTGAGAGTGACTGGTTGAACAATCTGACCGTTGATGTACTTCGGACTAAGCCAGAGTTGGGGCTCTGTCCCGTCTAAATTCGTTCTGGGATGGGGAGCAAATCCTGCGCCACCTGGAGTGACTCGCCAACTACGCAAAACCTTTTCGCCCGCCTTAACTTCGACGGTCAGGGGCGAAGAGAATCCGTTCAAATCTGTCTTATCAAGAAACTGTCCATTCGCCTTCTTGAACGGATGAGTCAAACGCGAATAGCCAGGCCCGGAAGGATAACGATCATCGCTTGTCCCAATAACCGTATTGCCGTTTCGAATCGTGACCTTGACCGTTCTACGGTTGTTCATCACTGGCACCTCGCTTTCCTTAACCCAATAGAAAATAGTCACGTCATTTCGGCTCACTTGCTCATCTTTGTAAGTGAAGTAAGCCAACTGGCTCCAAGGGCCTTCAACATCCCACCCCTTCGTCGGAACTAGAGCATCACCTCCCGAAGTTTGAGTTAGCGTAAAGTCGAGACGCCCAGCGAGTTTTCCGTCAACGGTTACGTCGATTCGCCGCGGCCCTGTACCGGTTCCAAGATCAACGAAGGAGAATTGCGGCATGCTCGCAACGACAAGGTTTCCGACCGTGACACCTATCTTCATTTCAATGTCATTCAGGAGTTCCTCGCCTTTGTACACCTTGATCCGGACGTCGGCATTCGACGATGGCGGGAAAGCAATCTGAACCTTCGAGATATCCATTTGCGGTTTTTCGTTGTTAAGAAGCAAGCGACTCTCAAGCAGGGGCGACATCAGTACTCGTGGTGAGTAAGCGGCCTGAATCGAAGCTGAACTAAGAACAAGAAGAGTTGCGGGCACAAACATTGATGTCATGGATTATATCCACGTCGACGCTCGGGCCGGAACACTGGAGGGCGCCTGCAGGCAATCCAATTTCGACGGACTTCACATCCCACTTTAGGCTTGCCGCGAGAAAACCTCACAAAAAGATTCAGGCTTGACCTAATGAGGCGCGTGGTTCCACCGAAGATGTTATTCGGAGGACCGTACTCGGATACCGGCGTGCCATCACCCCAGATCGTAGCGGGATTGCTTACTCTGGTCGTACTTGCGACCGGATTGCTGTCCAATGTCGGCGCCGAAGAAACCCTTCTACGCGCGGGCATCGCCTACGTAGTGGGATTGCTGGCAGGCAATATTTGGCAAAGTCTCTTTGCCCTTCCAGCCCGCGTTCCTTCTACGGATGACGAGAACAAGGAAGAATCAGACTCAAACGAAGAAGATTCCGAGCCTCCCGCCGTGGCCGCCTAGTATAGTGGAGATCAAATCTGATGCCTTTAGCCGCTGACCAACTACCCCGCGCTTGGATTAAGTTCAAAGTCTATAAGGATGAGCGGGCACGACTGGACATCATTGACTACTACAGTTATCTGGTCAAAATCACTTCCGGCAGATTGGTCGCGAATGTTCCCGGAGGAATGGACCGTGACGACCTGATTAGTGCGGGAGTCATCGGTCTCATCAAGAGCGTCGATCAGTACGATCCCTCACGTGACGTCAAATTTGAAACGTATGCCATCGCCTTAATCCGAGGAGCGATCCTGGAAATGCTGCGAGACGAAGATTGGGTGCCACGGTCCATTCGTGAAAAACTAAAGGCACTTGATCGTGCGTCGCAGAGATTAGAGACCCAACTGGGACGCGCACCCAAGCCTATCGAACTTGCCGACGACCTCGGAATGTCTGAGCAAGAGGTTTCCGAACTGATGGTTCGGGCAGGTCGAACCGCTGTCTATAGTCTGGACGACATGGTTGGCGGCGGAGGTGGTGAGGGCGAGGACAGCATTCACCTTATTGAGATGCTCGTGGATGACACGGCGAATCCCGGTGGAGAAGTCGAAGGACGCGATTTGAAACGCATTCTCGCCGGCGGCGTCGACAAACTTCCCGATCGTGAGCGACTCGTAGTTAGCCTGTACTACTTCGAAGGTTTGACCTTCAAAGAAATCGGTGGCGTACTTGGCGTTTCTGAAAGTCGCGTATATCAACTTCATACCCAAGCGATGGGGCGATTGCGCAACCATATGCGCGACGAAGGCGTGGCCCAAGTCGCCTGAACCGCTGCCGCAACTGTTGCATTCCAATAGGCATTTGAGTCTGACGGGGGCCGTCCGGTCGGGCCCGTGCGGTTTTCTGGCACACTTCTTGACTCAGAACGGTTGTAGGAAGGGGAAAGAAAGATTTCCTCCCGTTGAGCAAAGTTATGAATGCGAAGTTTTTGACGTTGGGGTTGGCCGCGCTTCTTGCGCTCAGTGCCACCGGTTGCCGCAAAGGAGGCGATTCGCTCGCGAACGTGAATGGAGACTCCATCACGATGGAAGAGTTCATCAAGCAACTCGAGACAAAACCGACGGTCCGAGTTCTTGATCAACAAGGCAATGTTGCCGAAGCCCGAATCCAAAACACCCTTGCTTTTCAAGCGCTCCAGGACCTCGTAACGCAAAGGCTAATTCTTCAGATGGCCCAAGACGAGGGCCTCGCGCCAACCAAAGAAGAGATCAACGCCGAAATCAAGTTGAAAGAAGTGTTGGACAGCAGTTACATCGAGACATTGAAGGCCCGCGGACTTTCCCTTGACCAGATCAAGTCTTCGATCGCCGTTGATCTGGCGCAAGAAGCGATTTTGACAAAGGGCATTGAGATCAAGGACGCTGAGGTTGACAAGTTCATCAAGGAGAATCCATTGATGTTCGTTCAACCGGGCACCGCTGAGGTGTATCAAATCGTGGTTACGGATGCCGGAAAGAAGTCAACCGCAGAAACGATGCTGAACCAAGGTCGAGAGTTCCGGTCCGTGGCTGATGCGATCAACCCGCAAAGCATTCCTTCGGCCACTGTCCTCAACCTCACGAACATCAATCAGATGGCGGTTCGTGACCCGGAGATCGCTCGTCTCTATAGCCAGGTGAAAGCGACGAGCACGGGCAGTTCCACTCCGTGGCTCACCGTAGGGCAGCAGACAATTCGCTACTTTATTGTCTCGAAGACGGACGAGAAGAAGATCGAGATGACGAAGGAACGACGGGAACGCGTGCGACGAGACCTAGCCATGGCTCGCGGTGCTCAGGGTGTTGACCTCAACGCTCGCCTCGCGAAGCGCCTCAAGGAAAGCCGTGTTGTGGTCGAGTCATCCTACTTGAAGCGAATGTGGGACAACTTCGCCGAGAACTTTGAATCCGCGCTCAAGGACCAGGAACTGAAGTCGGCCGCCCAAGGCGGCGGCAACCGTCCGGCAGGAAACTAACTTCGCACAAGGAATAGCGGTGAGATGCTCTTGCATCCCACCGCTTTCTTCTTTTCTCGCTAACTGGATTCGGCGAACTTACGAATCGCCCCCGCCAAGGTTTCAACTTCTTGCGGCGTGAATTCTTTCGTAACGATGCACTGCTCTAGATCAGTCTCAAAGTTCTCAAATTCAGGCCCGGTCCAACAACCAAGCGGCTGACCTGGAGAATCAAGCTTGATGAGGCTAACCCTGAGCTTGGCTGATTCCTGGCCATTGAGCCAGCGGAGGCCTTTATTCATAAGGTCGGGGATCGAAGTGTAAACACCAGTGACCACCCCGCAACCTTTTGCGTCGAGTTGTTCGGTTACCCAGTAAATGCGTCGGAACACCATTGGTCCAAGTCTCCTTATACCGTCTACGCCGTCCAGAGGAACGGCTTATCGTCCGTGAGCACCCGCCCATGTTCCTCAATTGCCTTGTGCATGTACTCCGGCAACGTGAACATTGCATGGTGGAATCGCGGAGTGTAGTACCGATTTTTGACTCCACGCTCCTGCAATCGCTGGGCGATCGCTTGCACATCAAGTTCAAGCGGGTCGTGCTTTTTGCTTGCGATGATAAATCCCCACGGCATCTGAAAAGTCGTGACCAAACCGTAGTAACCACGGACGTAAGCGAACGAGTCACCCAGGCTCTCGAGGGTCTTGTGAACGGCCGCGAAAAGGTACGGATAGGTTTCGTTACACGCACCTGACTGGAGAACAAACACCCCATCTTCACTCAATGCTTCCGAAATGTGGCGGAAATACTCCTCGGTGTAGAGATACAGGGCCGGACCACCTTCAATTGGGCCGGGAAGATCGCTTAGGATGACGTCGTAGTTTGCTCCTTTATGATCCTCAACCCATTTTCGCGCATCCTGGTGTACCAACGTGGCCCGGGGATCATCGAAGCAGTCGTGGTGCCACTCCTTCATATGAACCTTCACCATGTCGATGAGTTCTTCGTCGAGGTCCACCATGTCCACGTGCTCCACTGTGTTGTGCTGAAGGGCTTGCCACAAAGTGGCTCCCTCCCCGCCGCCGCAAACGAGAACCTTCTTTGGGTGTGGATGGAGGGTCATCGCTGGTTGCACCATGCTCTCATGGTAGACGTACTCATCGAGCAGGCTGGACTGGATCTTGTAGTCTAAAAAGAGGGTTTTGCCGAACGTTGGCATATCCACGATCTGGTACTGCTGGTACTTCGTCTTGCCTTCAACCAAGAATTTGTCAACCGAGAAAAACCATGTGACGGCGTCAGTATGGGTCTCGGCGATGAACATGCCGGTGCTTTGCGAAAACAGGCTCTCACTCATGATGGGATCACTCGAAAATGGGGCGGCGCAAGGATACCGGGCACCTCGGTCTGGTCAGGGGTCAAACCCTACGTTAGTCACACTCGCCTGACTCACCTCGGCCCATGCCGTCATGTGAGGCAAGTTATCGTCTTCTAAACGAAGGACTTCATGTAAAACGACAGATAAGATTTCTCACATGCTCTGGGCGATTGCCGTCGTCGCAACCTCTTCCTCCATTCCGGTGGAATGCGCATCTCACGCCTTGCTTGCCTCTCTGTATGGCGAGCCCTCTACTACTTCGCTGCAAGATGCGCCGAACTCACAATCACGGCCCGACGCGGTTCGAGAAACCCATCTCACCAATGTTCGCCAGTTGACCTTTGGGGGACAAAACGCGGAGGCTTACTGGAGTGCAGACGGCGAGTGGATCACCTATCAAACCCGCCAAGATGGATTCCCCGACGAGCAGATCTTCCGGATGCGGGCCGATGGCTCGGACAAGACACTCGTCAGCACAGGCAAGGGCCGATGCACATGCAGTTACTTTTCTCCCGACGGTAAGCAGATTTACTTTTCGTCCACTCATGAGAAGAACGAGGGTGCCCAACCCCCCGTCGACATGAGCCAAGGCTACGTTTGGCGGGTCAACGAGCAGTTCAGTCTCTTCCGGCGTCAACTTGATACCGGAGAAATCACTCGAGTCATCGAAAAGAACGAGTACGTCGCAGAGACGACCATTGATCCACAAGGACGCTACATGGTGTTCACCGGCGCGTTCGATGGTGATCTGGAGATCTACCGCGCTCAACTTGACGGCTCAGGCATCACTCGCTTGACCAACGAAGTTGGATACGATGGCGGCCCGTTTGTGAGTTGGGACGGCAACAAGATCGTCTACCGTCGAGACGAACTGGAGAGTGAGGCCGAGGTCGCAGACTATAAGCGACTTCTTGCACAGCACCTCGTCCGCCCCGGGAGGCTTGATGTTTGGATGATGGATTCGGACGGCACCAACAAGCAAAGAGTGACGAACCTAGATGGTGCCTCGTTTGCGCCCTTCATTCATCCGAACGGCAGGCAGATTATCTTCAGTTCGAATTTTCATGACCCCAAGGGGCGCGAATTCGACCTGTTCCTCATCAACACGGATGGTACGGGGCTGCAGCAGTTGACGTTCACTCCCGAGTTCGATGGCTTCCCCATGTTCAGTAAGGACGGCAAGAAGCTTCTGTGGGCAAGCAACCGTTTCGGTTCCGTAGCCGGAGAAACCAATATTTTCGTCGCAGATTGGATTCAGAATCCTTCGACAGAAACGGTATCGATCTCGCCCGATAACGACGTCTGGGTGTATGAGCATGCCAGTAATCAGGATCAAGATGCATTCCTTCGGACTTGGGGCGGGGGAATCGAAATCATGCCGCACGGACAGAACCCTGACGACACGATCTCAATCGTGCAGTTCCCCCCAACAACGATCACTGCAGGTGAAATCGTTGAGGCGCGTCTCGTTCTGACGCACGTTGCGCCGAGTGGCAATCAGCGGGCGTTTCTTCGTCAGTATCCGGTGCAGGCTTGGAGCGTCATGGCCGGCATCAACGAGAAGGCTTGGTTGAGCGACCTTGCGGGTGACCACTGGCCGGCCGGGCCAGCGCTTGCTTCGGGCCACGTCTCAGGCTCGGATGCGGATGGGAATCTGGAGGTCACTTTTGATCTTGGACGCGATGGCGAACTTTTGAGGAAGGCACTTTCGGGCGACGGCCTTGCTTTGGCAATCTTCTCGCCACTCCCAGTTGCCGACTTAGGTCGGGATGCGATTTTCAAGTTCTTTAGCCGCAACGCGGCGGACGCGAAGGTTCATCCTCGGCTAGAGGTCGTGGTGAAGAAATAAGGCAGTTACAGTTCCATCAACTCACGTGGGAAGTGCGACAGCACTTCCGGCACTCCCTCCGTCACGTGGACATCATCTTCAATCCGTAGGCCGCCAAATCCTTCAATATAGACCCCGGGCTCCACGGTCCAGACTTGACCGGCGGTTACGGTCTCAGTTGAACCCGGGCCGAGCCGACCGAAGTCGTGCACCGCTCGACCGAGTCCATGACCTAGGCCATGCCCGAAGTACTTCGCCAAGTCGCTCTCGTCAAGAATCCTCCTTGCGTGAGCGTCTACATCGTGACAGCCGATTCCGGGCTTCAGCATAGCGGTGCACTCCAGCAACGCTCGCAACACTAAGGCATAAACTTCCCGATGTCGATCGCTCGCCTTCCCCACTACAAAAGTCCGCGTAATGTCGCTGTTATAGCCGTCAAGTTTCGCACCGAGGTCTATGGTGACGAAGTCACCGGGCTGAAGCGCATATTCACTCGGCACTCCATGTGGACGCGCACTGTTTGGTCCCGCCACGACGATTGGATCGAACCCGCACGTCGCTCCCTGCCGCCGGACAAAAAACTCAAGATCTAGGGCAATGTCAATCTCACGTACCCCCGGTTGAATCAGTCGGCTGACGTGCTCCATTGTTGCGTCCGCGAGACGACATGCCGCTTTGATCTTCTCAACTTCTGCCGAGGTCTTGATCATTCGTAACGGCCCGAGCAGATCGCTCAGCGGTCGCAACGTCACGGCCCCGAAAATTGATTTCCAGCGATCATGGGTCGCGAACGTCACGCTCGGCTCGAATCCAACTTCCGTCAGATTGAGGTCACGTGCGACATCGGAAATCTCGTCTTCAATCTTACGAGGGGCACCGAAACTTCGAACCTCAATTCCGTGAACCTGCTCCTGCGCCTGGATGGTGTACCGACTGTCGGTAATGAATCGGGCGCCCGATTGGGTGACAAACACCATGGCGAACGATCCCGTGAATCCGGTGAGCCACCCCACGTTGATCGGATCGGTGACTACGATGGCTTCAACCCCATTCTCAACGAGGGACTGTCGGAGGCGATTAAGGGGCGTATTCATTGGGCATCCAAATAGAGTTCTTTGATGGCGCGAAGCGCGAGCAGATATCCCGCCGAGCCTAGACCTACGATCTGACCCACCGTCACCGCCGAGATAACTGACTTGTGACGGAACTCTTCGCGCGCATGGACATTGCTCATATGCACTTCGATGACCGGGATTCGGACACTCGCCAATGCATCCTGCAGAGCATAACTGTAGTGGGCAAAGGCACCGGGGTTGATAATGATCCCCTGTGCCCATCGGCGGTTTTCCTGAATCCAGTCAATCAACTGCCCTTCGCTGTTACTCTGTAGGGTACGAACATTCACGTCCAGTTCCTTACCGAGCGCAACGATGTCCTCTTCGATCTCGCTCAAGGTGCGGTGTCCGTATAGTTCTGGCTCACGGAAACCGAGGAGGTTCAGGTTTGGTCCGTTCAGGACGAGGACGTTCTTGTTGCTGTCGCTCATGGTTGTGCCGTAGTCGAGTCAGAGGGGGGCTCTAAATCGTCCACCAAAAGGTTAGGAATACCATCTTCGATCGGGTATCGGGCGCCGCAAACAGGGCATAACAGTTCCGATTCGTTCGTTTGCGTTAGCGGCGGGCGATCGTCACACTTTGGGCAGGCGAGGATCGCTAGGAACGAGGGATCAAGCACGCTGCCGCCTCCCGATAGACTTCCAGCGTGCGACGGGCTGTCTCTTGCCAAGAGAACTGTTGAACCCGGCGGTATCCCCGTTCGCGCATTGAGTCAAGGGTACCCGGCTGAGCGGTGAGTTCTTGAATTGCATTGGCCCACTCGCTGACATCGTACGATGACATTACTTGGGCGGCGTTTCCCGCGACTTCGGGCATAGCTCCGCCCTTCCCACAGATTACGGGGCAACCGAGCGCGAACGCCTCTAGAATCGGGATCCCGAATCCCTCATGCCAACTTGGTGCGAGGTAGAGGGTCGCGCCCTGATAGAGTGCGTTGAGGTCGTCATCGTCCACGAATCCAGTTGCGACCGCAGTCCCAGGCGGTTCGTCCCCCCAACCGGGCTGCCCCGTGACCACCAACGGCCACCCCGCCACCTCAGCGGCATGAATCGCGAGGGCCATGTTTTTGCGTGGCCAACGAGTTCCTACCGTGAGGAGATATTTCTCAGGCACTCCAAGCCTTTGTCGCCGACTGACCGCCTCATCATCCGTGAGCCTACGACGTTGAGGTGCGACGGCGTTATAGGTGACCCTTACTTTGCCTCGCGCCGCCGGAATAAACCGTTCAATTTCCTCCTTCGAAGTCTCCGAAACCGTGATAATCCTGGCTGCTCGGCGACAAGTTGCGGGAACGGTTCGGGAGAGCAAGACGCGGTCGCGGGGACGAAACCATTCAGGGCCGATGAAGAATGAGACATCGTGAATCGTGGTTACTCCACCAGCGCGGATTAGGGGTGAAAGCGTGTACTGCCCATGAACCACATTTGCGCCGAAACGGCGTGCCGCACGGGCAAACGAGAAAAGACTCCACCATCTACCGCCTCGACCGTCGACAACAATCCACTCCAACCGGGGATCATCGGGAATGAATTCGGGACGCGCGACGTTGGATAGAAGGAGGATGCGTGCGTTGTGGTCGGTGCCCGCCAGTCCGGAAACCAGGCCACGCCAGTAACTGGTGTCGCCCGTGTTACGTGAGCCCATAAGGCGCGCATCTAAGGCAACGACAAGGTCTCGGTACATGGCAGTCCCGCTTCTTTTGGCTCCGCGCGGCCATCATGGAGCAGTTCTGGCCCACGCCGCAACGAAGTCAAGGCAATCATTATGAAGAAAAAGCAACTCAACCCGGTCGTTCTGGGGGTCGGTATCTTTATCCTATTCGGCGTGTTGATTATCAGCACCACCGACTTCTCAAAGTTGGCGCAAAACAATCAACAAGCCGCTACTTCGGAAACGGTGGTTCAAGCGATGCCAAAGGAAGATCGCGAGAAAGCAATTGAGGCGATGCGCAATGAGGTCCAGAATCAAGCGAGTGAGGACTTCCAAGTCCCCCAGCAATCCGTAGTCCTGATCCCGAGGGGAGACGCGACGCCGCCAAAGCCGAGCGAAACCAATATCGGATCGCATTGGTACAACTCGGACTCGGACGCAGCCGTACAGACGCAGAAAGGCGGTAGTTAGCGTTCGGCGAGCCACCGCTCGTGACCTGCTTCATCTCGTAATCTGACGACGTCGCCACCGTATGCCTTGCGGAGCGCGCCGAGTTCATCGGCCCTCGCGAGGCTTTCGTACGCTTGCCCTGAATCACCAACGAGAATGAAGGGGCGCGCACCCAATTGGCTTGCCCAGTCAAGATCATGCACCGCAACGATCGCGGCTAATCCCTCGTTGGCAAGACTCCTTAGGAGTTGCGCCAGTTCACGTTGGTGTTGCAAATCTAGGTGCGCGTTTGGTTCATCTAGCAAGAGTAACTGAGCTTCTTGTGCTAGGGCTCTCGCAATCGCTACTCGCCGTTTTTCGCCGCCACTCAGCTCGCTAAAGTCTCGGTCCTTCAAGTGAATTGTGTCGGTTCGATTCAACGCCTCGTCAACTGCAACTCGCACCGCCGCAAACGATTCGTTGCCAAAGGCGAAACGCGCTTGCGCAACGGTTTCTGCAACCGTGTATCCAGCAGGGGAGTGAATTTCTTGCGGCACATAGGCGACGATCTTTGCCCGTTCAATCAAGGAGAGATCGCTCAGTTGCTTTTGCCTAAAGTAGACTTCGCCTTGCACCAATGGCAAGACCCCTGCGAGCGTCCGTAAAAAGGTGGTTTTCCCGCCCGCGTTTGGTCCAAGCAGAGCGACGATTTCGCCATCCACGACCGTTAGGTTAAGTCCCTGAAGAATGCAGTGACCTTCATAACCGACGGCGATGTCTACGACTTGGAGGAGGTTAGCCGAGTTCTTCACCGAGCACCCCGGACAGAAACGCCTTGTACATTCCCGCGTAGATGAGACCTCTCGCCATAAGCTCCTCATGGGTGCCGATCTCCACAATCTCACCCCGGCGCAGGACTGCAATTCGAGTCGCCCGGCTCGCCGTCGTGAGACGGTGGGCAATGAAGAGCGTTGTTCGACCCGGCATAAACTTCTCCAGTGCGTCTGTCACTAACTTTTCACTGACGGCATCTAGATTGCTGGTCGCTTCGTCCATGAGCAAAACCTTTGGATCTCTGAGAATGGCTCTGGCTATGGCTAATCGTTGCATCTCGCCGCCACTAAGTCGAACACCACGCTCGCCAAGTTCGGTCTCGTATCCGTCGGGCATTCGTTCCACGAATGCGTCCACGTGAGATGCATCCGCCGCCGTTCTCATCTGATGATCGTCCGCATCGGGGAGTCCAAGTCGGATGTTGTCGGCAATCGTTCCCGCGAAGAGAAAAGTCTGTTGCGGAACGACACCGTACTGACGCCGAAGCCATGTCAAATCGAGTTCACGAATATCCACCCCGTCAAGCAGAATCTGGCCATCGGTTGGGTCATAGAAGCGAAGAATCAAGTCAGCGATAGTGCTCTTCCCTGCTCCGCTCGGCCCGACAAGCGCAAGTGAGGTTCCGGGCTCAATGGTGAAGGAGATGCGGTCAAGGGCAACTGTGCCATCGGGGTACGTGAAGGAGACATCCCGAAACTCAATCTGCCCCACCGTGGAGGGCAGGGTTTTTGCGCCCGACTCCAACTGCTCAGGGTCTACATCTAACACCTCGCGGTGGAGTCGGTCACTCGCAGCCTGCACCTGATTGTAGGTGTTGTTCATGTTCGCCATCGCTCGTGCCCCCTGATTGATCACGTCGAGGGCAAGGGTCATGGCAAGAATCTGACTGATCTGCAGATCGCCCCAACGCGCAAGCCAACCACAGAAGTACAGAATGATGGCGAGCGAAACCGCACCCATAAACTCCACCATCGGACGAAGTTGCGCGAATCGCCGCGTAGCCTTCATTTGGCTACCAAACGTGCGCTCCACGAGTCCGCTGTAAATATCCTTGATGCGGTCCTCGGCGGCGAACGCTTTTACAACTCGGGTACCCCCTAGTGCCTCGTTGGTCATGGCGGTCAGAGTACTGAGGTCTTCTTGCACGTCGGATTGGGCGGCTTTCATGCGTTGCCCATTGCGATGAACGAGGATGGCTAAGATCGGAACAAAGAACAATGCCACGAGTGCAAGCTGCCACTTGATGAAAAAGATGGCACCAAGCGCGAGCACAGCTTTGATCGGGCCGTCAAGTCCATCACGGATCATGTTCACCGCGTTTTGGTAAAGAACGACGTCGTTAGACAGGGCGCTTTGGATCGCTCCGACCCGCTTCTCATTGAAGTAGCGCATCGGCAAACGCTGTAACTTACTGAAGAGCCGAATCCTTAGATCGCTGGCCAATCTCGCGCCCGCTCGACCGAGATAGAACGCCTGTCCACGCGTCAAGAAATACTTGACCCCGAAGATCAAGACGACGAGCAGACAAGCGTAGCCAAGTTCACGAATGGCACTATCTTGCCGCCGAGTCTTGGCGAGTTTTGCCTCGGGTGCGCTCGCATTCTCGATGCGACTGAGTGCCTCTCGAGCTCGTTCAACCGGGATTCCGAGTTCGCGGGCAAGATCCTGATCGCCGACCTTGGGCGTGATCGTGTCTACCGCAATGGGGGCCGCGTTGCCAATGCTTCGAATCGCCCACTCAGTGAGAGGGATGGTAGCCGCCGTGAGAATTGATGTCCCGATAACGCATGCCAAACCCAGAGAAAGAGAGCGTTTCTGAGCGAGGAGGTCGTCCACGAGACGACGGTCGAGACGGAAGAGGCGCCACACCATCGGCGAACGGTGCAGTTTACAACCCTTAAGCACACCGAACCCGGACTGCCCCGGCAGTTCGAATGATCTCGAGCCCCCTAAAAATCGCGGGGATCTTGCCGATAACCGATTTGAGGCTAACTCTCATGAATCGCTTTAGGTTTTTGGCCCTTGGCATCGTCGCCAGTAGTTTCGCGGCGGCGCAAACCGTTCCGGTCGAAGTCACTTTTGACCTTCCAGTCTTCAACAAGTACGTGTGGCGCGGAGCCAATTTGTCGAATGGTGCTGTTCTCCAACCCTCCCTAACCTTTGGGTTGAACGGATGGAACCTCGTATTTTGGGGCAACTACGAACTAACGAATACCAACGGCAACCGTGGACGATTCGATGAGATTGACACGGACTTATCTTTTTCCGGTGAATCTGGACATGGAGCTTGGACGCTAGGGTTCATCTACTACGATTTCCCAAACACGGGCGCCGCACCGACCAGCGAAGTGTATGGCCAGTTCGCCTTTGCTCGGGATTGGACTCCCACGGTCAGTGCCTATTTCGATGTGGATCAGGCTGATGGGTTCTATCTGAATTTAGAAGCCAGTCGAACGATGGAAGGTCTAACGTTTGCCGAAGGAATTCCTGCAATCGACTTCACGTATGGTGCGGCTGTCGGCTATGGCGACAAGAAGCACAACAACTTCTACTACAACAACAACGACTCTGGACTGACAGACTGGCGCGTGTTTGGCAACTTCAACTTCGCAGGATCAAGGAACGGGGCGTTCTATGTGAACACGGCGTTCACCGGGTTCTTAGATGGCGACCAACTTCGCGGTGCCCGGAACCGAAACAATTTTGTCGTCGGCGCGGGCTACGCGATGAAGTTCTGAGAATTCGCGCCCAAAAAAGAATGCCCTTTGACCAATCGGTCAAAGGGCATTTTTCCTTCTGCGCCAAGTTTAATGGCCGGCGGCTTTGCTAACGCTGCTCGGATCGAGGCGAACCCCCGGCCCCATGGTGCTGCTCACCGTCAGCGAAAGCATATATCGGCCCTTTGCCGATGCAGGCTTCGCCCGCACCACCGCATCCACCGCAGCAGTAGCATTTTCAATCAACTGTTCATCGGTGAAGTTCACTTTGCCAATCGGCATATGGATGACGCCGGCCTTGTCCACGCGGTATTCGACACGAGTCGCGGCCTTGATCTCCTTCACGGCTTGACCGATGTTGTCGGTCACGGTGCCGTTCTTCTTGTTGGGAGTTCGCGGCCCAAGAAGGCGAGCGATCTTTCCGATCTGCGGTGCCATATCCGAGGTGGCGAGCAAGATATCGAAATCTTTCCATCCGCCTTGAATCTTGGCGATCAAGTCTTCGTCACCGACGAGGTCAGCCCCGGCGGCTTCGGCTTCCTTCGCAAGCTCCCCTTTGGCCATGACAGCGACGTTCATTTTCTTGCCTGTTCCGTGCGGGAGGTTGGTCGTGCCTCGCACGTTCTGATCGCCCTTGCGGGGGTCAACGCCCAGGCGGAAGCTGAGGTCTACTCCTTCCACAAACTTGGCGGTCGCGGTCTTTTTTACGAGGGAGAGAGCCTCGGAGAGTTCGTATTGGGCCAATGGTGTAACTTGGCCTTCGGCGGCGATGAATCGTTGCGAGTGCTTTGCTCGCTTCTTTCCTTTGCGCATAAATTTCGTCCC
>JAHBTC010000023.1 GCA_019638835.1 Fimbriimonadaceae bacterium | reverse complement strand
GCACTACTCTGGGCCCGATCGACTCACCACTTGATGATGTTCGCGCCCCAGACCAACCCCGCGCCAAACCCCACTGTCAACACTCGCATTCCCGGTTTCAGCCGTCCTGCGGCTTCCGCTTCGCACAGCCCAATGGGGATTGAGCCTGCGCTCGTGTTGCCGTAGCGATTCACGTTCACAAACACTTTCTCGGCGGGCAGACCCAGCCTTTCTCTCGCCGCGTCAATGATGCGCAGATTCGCTTGGTGCGGCACAAACAAGTCTATGTCATCGGGGGTGAGACCGACCTCGTCCAAGACTCGACAGCAAGCATCCCCCATCGCATGAACGGCAAAACGATAGGTTTCAGCCCCATTCATGAAGATATGATGCCTCCTGCCTTCCGCGTGGGGGGTGTTCACGGGGTAGCGTGAACCTCCCATTTCAAAGTTGATATGGTGTGCCCCCCGCCCATCCGATAGGAGCACGGTTCGCTCGAGTCCCCGGTCCGTGTTGTCCTCACCTTGGAGGAGCACCCCGCCCGCCCCGTCGCCAAAGAGCACGCAAGTGGATCGGTCGGTCCAGTCTACAAACTTCGACAGCACGTCTACGCCAATCACCAAGGCATTCCGGATATGTCCCGACTCCACTTGTGATCCAGCGGAAGCCATTGCATAAATGAATCCCGCACAAGCCGCCCCCAAATCGTAGGCCCCCGCGTTCCAGGCCCCGATCATCTCCTGCACATAGCAGGCCGTACTCGGGAACGGCATATCCCCGGTTACTGTGCCAACGACGATAAGATCCACGTCTTGGGCGTCGAGCCCAGACTTCCTGAGGAGTTGCCGGGCAACGTCTCCGGCGAAAGTGGACGCAAACTCGTCGGGCCGAGAAACGCGTCGCTCGTGGATGCCCGTGCGCTGCACGATCCAGTCGTGGCTCGTATCCACCAACTTTTCCAGATCGTGATTGGTCATCACCTGATTGGGAACAGACATCCCGCAGGCTTTTACTACCGCACGGCGCATCGTTTTCAACCTTACTCTATGCCTCTTGCGCCTTGGGGGGCGGGGCAATCTGGGCGATTCGGTCCCGGATCGTCTGCACAACGTGGTTTCGGGCGGCGGCCTCACCGACGATCAACGCGTTGTAAATCGCCCGCGCGTCCGACCGTCCGTGGCAGATGACACAGAGGCCGTTCAAGCCCAGAAGTGGTGACCCGCCGTACTCGGCGTAGTCCACCTTCTTTCGGAGAGGAGCAAGCGCCCCTTTGAGTGGCGCGAACATGAGTTTCTTCGGACCCGTAGGCACCGCCGCCTTGATTTCATCAAAAATGAATTCACCGACCCCTTCGGCGGTCTTCAGAACGATGTTGCCAACGAAGCCATCGCAGACGACGACGTCCACTGGGTGCCGGAACAGGTCTTTACCTTCGATATTGCCGGCGAACCAATCGAACTCCTTGAGGTAGCCGAACGCTTCCTTGGCGAACGCGTTGCCTTTGCCGGGTTCTTCGCCAATGTTGAGGAGGTGAACCTTGGGCGAGGTGCGCCCCATCACTTCGCGCGCGTACGCGCGGCCCATGATGGCAAACTGGACTAGGTGTTCGGGGGCCACATCGGGGGATGCTCCGGCGTCCAGAAGCAGAAACCGACCGTGTCGGTTCGGGAAGGGGCTTGCGATCGCCGGACGGTACACCCCTTCGATCTGCCGCCACGCGAGGAGGCACGCGGCTGTCGCGGCGCCCGTGTTGCCGGCGGCGATGAGTACGTCTCCGTAGCCTTCCTTGACGAGCCTTGCTGCGACGAGAATGGAAGCATCCTTCTTCTTGCGCATGGCTTCGGTGGGCTTGTCATCCATCTCGATCACCTCACTCGCCGGATAGATTTCGATGTTCGCGGGGATCGGCTTTTCCAGAAGCGCACGAATTCGGTCGGGGTCACCGACGAGAACAAAGGTTGTTGATAGCTCTCTCGCGGCGAGCACGGTGCCTTTGACGATCTCTTCGGGGGCCCGATCGCCTCCCATTGCATCAACGATGATTCTCACGATGCGTCGTCCTCCGAGTTCCGAACGCTCTTCAGAGATTGAAATGCGGGGTGGCCCTCTTCCAATGGCTCCGACGAGGTTCGGGGCATATTCGGGCAGGGAATGTCCCAATCCCCGGTGCAAAGTGGCTGTACAGGGAGGCTCACGATAACTCCTTGCCGGATGTAAGCGTCGCGCAAGAGGTGATTTTCTTGGAAGATCGGTTCGGGCTCTTCTTCCGGCACGACGCGTGCGTAACCCCCCGTTCCGTAACTGGCGGGAATGCCTTCAACATCGAAATCATCCTCCATATCAATGACGATATCAACCTCCATCGGCTCATTACATCGGGAGCATTCCACGACGCACCGGGTCTTGAGATCGGCCGCCAATAGCAAGATATTGCCCGTGCTAATCGCGTGAATCTCGCCCGTGACAGGGGTGACCAAATCCAGGTCAGCCTCCTGATTGAGTGAGGTCTCGACGCTGAAGATGGCTTTTTTGCCGGGGTGCTGGAGAATCTCGTTCAGATCCAGGAAATCTTCGCGCTTCACGCTAGACCCAGTTTACCAGTGAGGGAGTGAACGTTCCGAAGACTTTGGTGCGTCCGTGAGATAGGACTCGAAACACTGGGCGTGGACTTGAAACTGAGCCTAAAAACAGGTACAGTCACCGGCGTTCGCGTTCCCAGCGGGGTGTTGACCTTGAAGAAAACGTATTTGTTGGTATTAGCAGGACTCGTAATCGTCGGATGCGGTGGCACGGACGGTTCCGGCCTCACAGGTGGCTCGACAGCCGGCACGACCTCGGGGTCAACGTCCGGAACGACTAGTGGCAGAGCCATTCCGGACTCCAAGTTGACGAATGTTGCGGAGTTCCAGTTCCTTTACCTGTCGGGTCAAGGTCGCCGCGCGACCGACTCGATTGTCGCAACGATTCGCAATGGGCAGATCCAGAACAGCGCTTCGGACTACTTCCCTACAACGCAACAGGGAACCGGAACGGGTATTCGCGTGCAGCTTGATGGCTACACCTTGAACTCCCTCAACTTGAACGACCGCGTGGAATCAAACGTCGCAGCGAAGACGTACTCGCAGTACCCGCTGCAGATTTCGCAGTTCGAGCGAACGACGGACACGGGTTCGCAAGTGCTCTTCTCGGGCGATTTCACGGTCAACCCGCCCATCCCGATCAACGCCAAGTTGCTCCCCGGTCGCCAAACAACGCTTCAGATGAAACTGAACGACGCGATGTTTGACATCCAAACCGTGGGCGGTAATACCACGATTGATTTCGACGAGATCCAGTTCGCACAAGAGAACTACAACGTCGTGGACCAGCGAGTCAACGGCATTCTGAGCGACTTCGTATCGTTCGACATTCGCGGCTTGGCGGCTGCTGACCGGCCGCAATTGCTCTCAGGGGCGCGCGCTGAGCGAGTGATGTTCAGTGGCGATGCGGTGGCGATGACCGTTGGTTCGAACACGAACGGTTCGCTGGAAGTTCTCCCGCCGACAACGGACATCCAAACTCGGTTTGCGGGCATCTTCCGCCTTCCCGGCAACATCGCGGGTCGTCCGACTCCGGGCACCTATGTGGTCACTGAGCCCGATCCTCGAGTCCCAACGGATCCGACGGCGGCATTGTTGACGGCGATGCAAGGGATTTGGCGCAACCACACGGAAGTCTTGGACTACACGAATATCCAAAACGGCTTCTCCATGGTCGTTATCCCGAGCCATGAAGACAAGTTCCCGACGCCCGATGGCGAAGACGGTCTCCAAGTGCTGATTTACAACCAGAGTGGTGGCAACATCACGGCGATGTATCAGGGTCGAATCCGGTTCACCTCCAGCTCGGCAGGTGTTCTTGAAGCATGGTCCATTGATCAGGTGGACACGGCAGGCTCGAACAACCCGGCGATCGGTTCGGTAAACAACTTCGAACTGAAGAACGGAAGAGTCTCTGCGGGCGACTTCACGATCTCGGTCGTTCCAACAGGCTGGGCATTCCCGGTTCAAGGTTCGTTCCGCGTTCTTCGCTAATCGAACGAAAAGAAGAAAAGTGCGCCCCATCCTCGCTGGGCTCGATACCGAGTACGGGCTAAGCGTGGAGGGGCGCACTCCTTTTGAGCAGGTCCAAGATTCCCGCGACTTTGTCGCTACTCTGCACCCGCACGGATTCGCGGGCTGGGATCTACGGGACGAAGCCCCCCGGGCTGACTTGCGTGGCTACGAGGTTGAATCTCTCTCCGTTGACCCGGAAGATGCGGCCTATGACCAACCAGGAAGCACTTCAAGTTGGAATGCGACAGACCGCGCCGATGTGGTTTTGCCTAATGGGGCGCGATTCTACAACGACCATGGACACCCCGAGTATGCGACGCCGGAATGCTTGAGCGGCGTCGAACTAGCCATTCATGATCGCGCCGGAGACGCATGGCTACGTCGGGCCATGGGGCAGTACCGGGAGGCGATTGGAAAGTCCGTCCACGTCTTTAAGAACAATATAGATAGTAGTGGAGCCACTTGGGGTGCTCATGAGTCGTACCTCATGCCGCGCGATCTTGGATTTGATTCGCTCTACACCGCGCTTGCCCCACTCTTGGTCACGCGTTGCATCCTTACCGGTGCAGGAACGATCTCGGACTCTCAATTCCAAATGAGTCAACGAGCCGATCACTTTTCGGTTCGCGCGAGCGTGGATACATTGTTCAAGCGACCGATCTTCAACACGCGAGATGAACCGCACGCTCGCCGAGGAGATTGGGTGCGCGTACATGTCATCACGGGAGACGCGAATATGATGCCGGGTTGCGTGGCCCGGAAGGTGAATCTGGTCAAGATTGCGCTCGCTCTAGCGGAAATCGGTCAAGCCCCGAAATGGCCATTGCATGACCCGGTGGTGGCGTTTCGCGCGGTGAGCCGAGCCGTGAATGGTGACGCCCGCATTGAACTTGAAGGCGGGAATTGGACCACTGCCAGATTCATTCTTGAAAGCTATCTCTTGGCGGCACAACGCCACTTTGATCAGGATGACCCCGTAGCCTTGGAACTTCTCGCCACCGCTGACGAGTGTCTTGCGCTCCTTGAGTTACGAGATCAAGATCCGGTTGCCTATTCGCAGCGTGTGGAATGGGCGGCAAAGCGGCGGGTGATTGAGACCTATTTGGATTCCGAAGAGGAGTCGTTGTCATCTCCATTGGCAAAATCCCTTGATCTTTCTTGGCACGACTTGGACCCGGATGAGGGTTTGTATCCGGCGATCCACGATGCTGGCTGGGTGGAAGAGGATCCCGCCGCCGTCGATGTTGCCTTGCGGATGAAGCATGTCACCGAGCCAACACGGGCGTTCCCACGAAGCCTCGCCGTTACTAAGTTTCGGGGGCAACTAAGCGGTGTTTCTTGGGGCAGGCTTGTGTTCGGAAAGGATGAAGTACGAAACGAGGTTCTTCTGGCCCCCGAAAGGTTGTATTCTGAGAGTCTTGACGCTGCGAGCGACGTAGAAACATTCATTCAACACCTTGAGGCAACATGATGATTCGCACTGATGATCGACTGACCCGCCGCCCCGAAAGGGAGACAGAGCGAAAGACGGGAGACGATTCGGGGCCAACGAAACCCGACATTGAACGCCCCGCACTGCCCGACGAATTGATGAAACGGATGCGAAAGGTTGACCCTGACCGGGCCAAGAACTATCGTCAGCGGTCAGGTCAATGAGCGACACGATTGCCGGCAGGGGCTTCGAAGAACTCGTCGGTGGACTTCGCGGATCCGACACAGGTTCTTTAGCGATTGGCGACGCCATGAACGAGGTCCATGGCACTACCGTAATTGCGCTCCGATTCGACGAGGGCTGCATTGTGCTGGCCGACCGGCGGGCGACAATGGGCAACCTCATCATGTATGACCACGCCGAGAAGATTGTCGCTCTAGATGATTCGACAGTTATTGCGATCAGTGGCGCCTACGCCCGAAGCCTTGAAGTATGCCGCTATCTGAAACACAGCTTCAAGTTTTATGAGCGGTTGAATCTGGTCAGGCTCAGTACAGAGGGCAAGTTGATGACGATCAGCAAAGCGCTTGCGAACAACTTGCCGATGGCAAGCCAAGGAATTGGAATTTTTCTTCCGATCGCCGCGACCTACGATGAACATCATGACTTGTTCGCCGTCCACGCGTTTGACGGTGCCGGGGCGCGATTCCAGCATGCGGATTATGCGGCCGCGGGCAGCGGAAGCGAGCGGATCCGAGGTTTGTTTGAATATCTCATCCGACGTGAGGGCCCTTGGGCATCCCGCGACCGAGAAAGTGTCTTGCGCGATGGGTTGACACTGTTGGATATCGCTGCTGATCTTGATTCGGCGACTGGCGGATTCCAAAAAGTCAAGCCGAGCGTTATGGTGCTGACCCGCGAAGGGGTCACCGCGCTCACCGACGAAGACATCGATCAATTCGTACCTGGAGTCCTACACCCGTAGGCTCCGACGGGCAAAAAGAAAACCACCTCGGGACGCAGATTCCGAGGTGGTTTTTGCTATGCCGCCTTAGAAGCGGTAGCCGACGTAAGCGCCGACGCTGGTGGCTCGTGCGCCGCCTGCGCTGTCGCTGTAAAGGAACCGAACTTCACCAAAGATGTTCTGACCGAATTCCTTGCCAACGCCCGCACCGAGGGTGAGAACCGTATCGGAGTTCACAACATCAATGAAGGAAACGCCCGCGCCAAAGAACCAATAGGTTCGCTCGGTGCCGTAGTTCGTGCCGTCGTTGTTGTAGAACCGCTGGTTGAGCATGATCGGGAAGATGTTTCCCTTGGCTCCGCTGCCGCTCTTACCAAGCCAGTCGAACGAGATTACGGTCTCGCCATTTTCCAGGAGGCTTCGCTCAAGGAAGTAGTCCACGCCGACCCCGATCAGGCTGCGTGAGTTGTTGCGTGTCACCGAGTCAATTGGGTAGACCCAACCAAGCCGGAATGAGAGGTTTGACGGGTAGCCAAACGAGCTCGTTTGAGCGGCTGGCGCCACGGCCGCTAAGCCAAGAGCCGCCATCCATAGGGTGCGCTTCATATCGTATCCATCCTCCCGTGGAGGGGCGGCTGCCCGTTCCCTCCTTCTAGGGCCACGCTATTCTACTAGGCTCAATCGGATTACGTCAAATCCTTGCCTCGGTAAACTAAATTTCAGATGGCGGAGTTCGTTCTGGAAGTCGGCTGCGAAGAACTGCCCGCCAGTGGAATTGAGGCGGCGGCGAGGTTTTTGGGCTCAACAGTGGCTTCAAAGCTTCGCGAAGCCCGAGTTGAGTGCTCCGAACCGGTCATCCTTGGCACGCCTCGGCGGTTACTGGTCCACTTGGCCCACGTCGCCGAACGGCAGGCCGATGCGACCGAGCGGAAGCGTGGGCCTGCGGTTGCGGCGGCATTCAGCGAGGAAGGCAACCCGACCAAGGCACTTGAAGGGTTTTGTCGCGGGCAAGGAGTTGCCGTTGAAGACCTTGAGAACGACGGCCAGTATGTCTGGGTAAACAAGAATCTGGTGGGCGAGCCGACAAGGTCGGTTCTCGGACCACTGGTCGAGGAGTCGCTTAGCGAGATTCCGTGGAGCAAAACCATGCGTTGGGGACACCAGCGAATCCGCTTTGCGCGCCCGGTCCGCTGGCTCGTCGCAATCCTGGATGGTAAAACGATTCCCGTCACTTGGGCCGGGGTGACGAGCGGAAACCAGAGCCGTGGACACCGATTTGAGGCGCCCGATCCGTTTGCAGTTACGAGTTGGGATCAACTCCTCAGCGAGTTACGGAATCGTAAGGTTGAACCCGATGGCGAGGTGCGGATGGCGAGAGTCAGGGAGGGCGCAGTTGCCGTAGCAGATGGCACTCCCGATCTCTCGGACGAACTCGTCTACGAGAATGCTTATCTGAGCGAATGGCCCGAAGCGTTGCAAGGCACGTTTGATGAGGAATATTCAACGCTGCCGGAACCGGTGCTCATCACCACGATGGCGAAGCATGAGCGCTTCTTCCCGATCCGGGACAGATCAGGGGCGATCACAAATCGGTTCGTTTCCATCCGGGGAGGTGGAGTGGAAGCCGATGTTCGTAAGGGTAACGAGTGGGTTCTTCGGGCGCGTTTCAATGACGCGCGCTTCTTTTATGATGAGGATCAGAGGTTCACCCTTGATGATTTCCTTGCGCGTACGTCCGCAATGACCTTTCAAGAGTCGCTTGGTTCGGTTCGTCAACGCGCCGACCGTTTGTCCTCTTTGGCGTCTCTGATTTGCAAAGAACTAGGCGGTGACTCTGTGCAATGCGAGTGGGCGCGCCAAGCCGGACTCTATGCCAAGGCTGACCTGAGTAGTGGGCTGGTGGGCGAACTCGACGAGTTGCAAGGACAGGTTGGAGGTCACTACGCATCGCGTGAGGGAATGCCGGCCGAAGTTGCTCACGCGATTGCGACTCATTACGATGTGCAAGCCAATCTCGGGTGCGAGACTCCGACAAAACGAGTTGGGGCGGCGGTCACGATCGCCGACCAGATGGACAAACTGGCGGGTTATCTAGGGATTGGCAAGGTGCCGACGGGTTCCAGCGACCCGGCTGGGCTCCGCCGGGCCGTGAACATCGTCATCGAGATGATTGAGAGTCAGCCGGCAAATGTGGACATTCACACATGGTGTGAATATGCTTGCAATGAGTATGCCGATCAGGCGATCAACATTGATGGAGTCGGCGTTCCAGACAAACTGTTGCCCCTTTTGGAGCAGCGGTATCGGTCGCGCTACGAAGTGCCCGCGGACCACCTTGAAGCGGCACTCGGCACCGAAGCAGCATTCACTCCTCTCGGGGTTCGATTCAGGGTCGAAGTGGCGGGATTAGTCGCCGCCGACCAGGCATTGAGGGAGGCTCTTTCGAGACCAATGAACATTGTCGCTTCCGAAGAGAAGAAAGGAAACTTTGTTGAGCCGTTGATTCACTACCCCCAATACGAAAGCGAGCGTGCGGAAACGTTGGAGTTAGTGTTCAAAGAAACTGAACTCGTAGCGGCCTCCCATCTCGCGGCGAAGGACGCCAAGGGTTGGGTGGATTCGATTCGCAAACTTCAATCCCCCATTCATGATTTCTTTGAGACTACTATGGTGATGGCGGATGACGCCAAAGTTCGGCAATCAAGGCTCGGTTTGATGCAGCGGATCTCGACATTGCTCGGCGAAGGCGCAGACTTCACGAAGTTGGCGGGCTAAACCGTAGCAATCGCTCGACATGCTTGGCCAGAATGTCGTATTCTAGGTTCACGCGCTGACCGACAGCGACGTCATGCAGAGTGGTGTGCTCCCACGTATGGGGGATGATTGCCAGTTCAAACCGACCAGAATCTTGGGGATTCACGACCGTTAAGCTGATGCCGTCCACCGTCACGGAACCCTTGTCTACCAAGTAGCGAGCCGCGCTAGACGGCGCTTGAACAACCACCGTCGCCATCCCCTCGTCTCCTGCGGAAACTCGCACGATCTCCCCGGTCACATCCACATGTCCTTGAACGATGTGCCCGCCAAGCCGATCCCCCAACTTCATCGCACGCTCTAGGTTCACTAAACGCCCGGGCATCAAGTCGCCGAGGGCCGACCGCGCGTAGGTTTCATCGCTCAAGTCAAATACCAAAGCCGACAGATCACTTGTAACCGCAGTCAGGCAGACCCCATTGACGGCGATGCTCTCGCCAACTAAGATTGGATCGCCAGGCCAGAAATCCCGCGCGTCAACCATGAGTCGTCCCTTGTCGTGGCTGATGACTCTTCCAACACCCTGAATCAGCCCTGTGAACATGCCAACAGTCTACGCTCGCCGAAAAACCTGGCATTTCCATCGTCGGGACGGCCCTCCTGCTCGCCAAGGATAGGAAGTGTCGAGTGACGCGCAATGAAAAACGGGATTGGGATCAAGCAAAGCCAAGGAGTTGGACTCAAAGGGAGGGTCGATCCAAAGATCGTCCTCTTTAGCCAAATCCTGCAGATGGCCTCCACCGAGTTGGAACAGGCTGTCCAGAGCGAACTGAACGAAAACCCGGCACTTGAGCGCATTGACGATGAGCGCGAACCTCTCAGCCGAGAAGAGATCCTTCAGCATCTAGCACCCCAAGAAGTCCAGAACCACGACGAGAGTCGAGAATCCTATCGCTCTCGCCCGAACGACGACAACAACCCTGATTGGATTGACTTCGCGTCTTCCAACGACTCTTTGTGGGACCACCTTCGAGGCCAGATCCTCCCTGCCTTACCCGAACGATTGCGAACTCTTGGCCTCTACATCATCGGCAATGTAAATGACCGGGGCTACCTTGCGTGTACGCCGGAGGAAGCCGCTTTAGACACTAACTCTTCTTTGGAAGAAGCAAACGAGGTGATCGAATGCCTACGAAGTTGCGAACCGTGCGGTGTCGGGGCCACTGACCTTCGCGATTGCCTTATCTTGCAGTTGCGCCAGCCAAGTAACGAGTCCGAGCATTTGGCTCGGCTCATCCTTCGGAACTGCTGGGATGAACTCGTCGGCCGGAATACCCGAGCGATTCGAAGCCGCTACAAGGTGGATGAAGAGGCCGTGCAAGCCGCCTTTGATGTGATTACAAGCCTGAACCCCTTCCCCGGCGAAGGTTTTGCCGCCCACTCCGTGACGATTGCGAGTGAGAAAACGGTGGGCGCTGCTCCGGACGTGCACGTTTCACTCGACTCGTATGGGTGGATTATCGAAATTCCGGGGCCATCTCCTCTGCATCTACGTGTCGACAAAGTGTACGAAAATCGATACCTTGACCTCACCGGAAAGCGATCCTCGCCGGCCGACGAGAAGCGTCATGTCACCGTGTTTGTGGATCGTGCACGACAATTCTTGGACGCTTTGAATTCTCGTAGAGAGAATCTGGCTCGAATCGCAAAATACCTTGCAGAACACCAATCAGGGTTCATGAAGACCGGCGACTACCGTTTCTTGCAACCGCTCACGAGAGCCGAGATGGCGAAGGAACTAGGCGTACACGAGAGCACCGTAAGCCGAGCCACGAACGGAAAATTCCTGCAAATTGCGACAGGTGAAGTGATCGCTTTCGATGTTTTCTTCACTCCCGCGCTACGCATCCAGCATATGATCGAAGAGATTCTCCGATATGAGCATCCAGACCGACCGCTCAGCGACAAAGATATCGCCGAACGACTGGAAGCAAAAGGGATCAAGATTGCCCGCCGAACTGTGAACAAATATCGTGACCGGCGCAAGTTGCTGAGTAGTCATCGCCGGCGCTCCGCATAGGTCGGTATCCTCGCTATGGCTATGGCAAGTGCTGGGTTGGCCCGGTTCATCCTTCGTGTCCGACCGGCGGCACTCGGTTCCGCGCTGAAGAGGCTGTTCCGCATTGAACGGGTTGAACACGTCACGGCGGACGGAACCTTCTGGGTGGATCCTGCTTCCAACTTTGGCTCCCGAATGATGTCGGGTCAAGTATATGAGCCGGCAATGACCGAAGCCCTGAAGAGAGGTTGGAAGCCCGGCGGTACGTTCATTGATATTGGTGCGAACGAGGGTTACTTTAGCGTGATGGCGGCCGCTGCGCTTGGCCCAAAGGGGCGAATCATTGCCGTTGAGCCGCAGGGGCGTTTGCAGTCAGTTCTGGAACGAAACTTCTCCCTTAACTCCCTCGCGAATGCGAGCGTTGCTAAGGTTGGGTTAGGCTCTGCCGAAGCCACGGCAGACCTCAATCTTTTTCCTGACACGAATACCGGAGCGACCTCATTTGCGCGTCCCGTCAGTTATCAGCTACCGACCGAAAGAGTGCGGATCACGACTCTGGATACCTTGCTTGAGGAGCTCAAAATTGATCAAGTTGACTGCGCAAAAGTGGATGTAGAAGGCTTTGAGTTAGACCTTTTCTTAGGGGCCATGCAGACCTTGGCGGACTCGAAGGTGAAAACATTCGTGATCGAACTTCACCCGCGATTGTTACACGATCGGGGAGCAAGCGTGAACGACGTTCGTTCGGTCCTTGAGGCTGCGGGCTATCATTGGAGCGAACCGGCGGAAGAACTCGCGATTGCGACTGCCCCCTAACTCTTTTCTTCCTCGGATTCTCGGCGCGCCGGAGTCACAGAGACCCGAACTACTCTTCGCCGAGTCATCGTTTCAACTCTCATCTTGCCAATCGGAATCTCGACCGAGTCGCCGGGAACGGGAATCCTCTTGAGACGCAATTGGGCGATTTCAGCAAGCGTCTCCGTAGTGAACTCCTCGTCGTAGTCCTCAAAGTCGAGAAACTCCAGCAATTCGTCATAGCGGACGTCACCTCTTGCGATGATCCGATTGGGGCCCACCGCTTCAATTGGAGGTCGCTCTGCTTCCAATCGGTCTTCGAGGTCGCCAAACACCTCCTCTATCACGTCCTCAAGGGTGACAAGGCCGCTGGTGCCGCCATATTCATCCCGAACAATGAGGATCTGCGTTTTGGCTTCGCGCATTCGGGCAACAATCCGATCAGCAGTTATTGTTTCCGGAACGATCTCTACGGGCCGCAAGATTTTTGCGAGATCGAAGTCTGGTGAGTGCCAATGCTTGACCAAATCCTGAAGATACAAGATGCCTCGGATGTCATCCAGATCTTCGCCGCAGACAGGGATACGACTGTGAGGGACGGCGCCGATGCGGTCAGATAAGTTCTCAATTGTCGTATCGATGGGAATCCAGCCTATATCAACCCGGTGCGCCATGATGTCTGTGGCGTGAAGTTGGTCTAGCCGAAGAGCCTTGCCGACAAGGTGAGCATGCTCAATATCCATGTCGCTTGAACCGGCAGATTTCACGAGAACTTCGATCTCATCACGAGTAATCATGTTTGAGTCGGCGGAGTTCATGTCGATCCCGAATGCCTTAAGTACAACGCTCGCCGTAATCTTGAATAGCCAAACCAAAGGAGAGAGAATTCGAACCGCAAACACCAGGGGCTGAATCGTGAAGAGCGCCAAAGATTCGGAGTTTCGGATTGATACGTACTTCGGCACCAACTCTCCGAATACGACGAGTGGGAATGCGACGATGATTACGGAGATCACCGACAGGACGCCCGGATGCACGAAGGCTAGGGGTTCTTCAAGCAGGTCTGTAAGAACTGGCTCGACAAGAGCACCGATGCCAATACCGAAAAGGGTGATCGCAATTTGGGATCCCGCCACAAACGTAGAAAGATCGTCCAATGCTCGCAGTAGTGCTCGGGCATTGCGATTACCCCGCTTGGCAAGGGGTTCGATTCGGCTTCGTCGCGACTGAATCAAGCCAAATTCGGCGGCAACAAAGAGGCCGTTGCCTAGCACCAGAAGAAGGCCAAGGATCAGTTTCCCCCTACTGGCATCGTCCATCGCTACTCCTATTGTAGCGCGGAGTCACGCATTCTAACGACCGGCGGTATTGTGACAGTCATGCTGCAACCGGGCGTTTATCCCGCCATGGTGACTCCAATGAACTCCGACGGAACCGTCGATCTCGTTTCGGCGGCCCGCCTACTCGCGCGGTTCGAGGCACATGGCTGCCGGGGGGCCGTGATTGCAGGGACGAACGGAGAGGGACCGTCTTTGGCCGCCGTCGAGAAGCGCGATCTCCTTCGCGATCTTGCTCCAACCGCCAACGAGATGAACCTAATCTTGGGCATCGCAACTTCAAGTCTTGCGGAAGCGGTGTGGTCCGTGGGGCAGGCCGCCAAAGCAGGGGCCACCGCCGCTTTAGTCATGCCACCGTCCTACTTTCGGGAAGCATCGATGACCGGATTGCGAGACTGGTATCTGCGCCTCCTCGACGCATCTCCCGTACCCGTTCTCGTTTATAACCTTCCTCAGCGCACCGGTGTCACGCTGGATGCGGAGTTCTTGGTTGGTCTCACAAATCACCCGAGGTTTGCGGGGGCGAAGGACAGTAGTGGCAACGCTAGCAACCTTGAGGAGTACCGCCAATGCGTTCATCCGCGACATTGCCTCTTTACTGGCGACGAGACCCTGCTCATGCAGGCGCTTGAAAACGGGTGGCAGGGCACAATTAGTGGCGCGGCGAACGTATTGTCCGAGCGCATCGTCCGAGTCGTGTCGGAGTGGTTCGTCGGGAGTGAAGACCAAGCGAGAATCCAGTTTCAATTCATTGAGCCTCTCATCAGGTTGGTCCGTGCGCAGCCTCAACCAGCAACCCACAAATCCATCCTGCAGGCGTGGGGGGCGATTGCTTCAAAAAGCGTTCGATTGCCATTGACTGCGGAAGATGCAGACCCGGTGCGCCGGGAGATTGAATCAAAGTTGGGCGTAGAATCCCGTTAACCCTGTGTACGATGAAATTCTGCGACGCTTAGGCACAATTGGACGGGATTGGCCCGCTGGATTGGTTGACGTACTTGACATCCTGCTGGTCGCCTATCTGATTTACCGACTACTCCGCCTAGTGCGGGGCACGCGCGCGTGGCGAGTTCTCATCGGCGTGGTCATGTTTGTCGTAGCCCTGATTGCTTCGGATGCGCTTGGCCTGCGAACGCTGCACTGGATCCTTGAGAAAGCAACACTCCTCGGCCCTGTTGCGTTGGTGATTCTATTCTTACCGGAGTTGCGACAAGCAATCGAAGGGTTTGCGCGAATTGGTGGATTGGGTTCCCGTTTCCGAACGACCGAAGGCGAAGCCTCCGCAATTGACGAAATCGTCAACGCTGCTTTCGAACTAGCCGAGACATCCACGGGTGCGTTAATGGTCCTTGACGAAGCTGGCCAACTAGACGACATCATCGCTACGGGCACTTCGATTCGCGGTGAAGTTTCATCGTCGTTACTTGAGAGCATTTTCATGACTTCGACTCCATTACACGACGGGGCGATCGTGATTCGCGGGGGAACCATTCTCGCTGCCGCCTGCCAATTACCTCTCAGTAGCAATCCGGCAATCCAAGCGATGTATCACATGAGGCACCGCGCAGGTGTTGGAATCACCGAGCAGACTGAAGCCATTTCGGTCATTGTTAGCGAAGAACGAGGGCTCGTCACCGTTGCTGAAGAGGGCTCGATCAAGAATGTGAAAGACAAGGAAGAGTTGAGGAAGCTACTCTTAGAAAAGATTGCCAAGCAGAAATCGGAAGGTGGTCGGAAGCCCCGCAAAGACCGTAAGCAAGACGCTCACGACAGCGACGAAAAGGCTCAGAAGGAGGCAGAGTGAATCGTCGAAACATCGGCCTCTTCCTGGCTTCTTTGCTTGTTGCGATTGCGCTCTATATTCAGGTGCAACCCTTGGCGACAACCGAGCGTGAACTCGAGTTTACGGCCCCCTTGGAACTAAACGCACTGCCACCAACACTTGCGGTGCTCAATCCGCCCGCGAGCGTCCGACTCCTTGCAACGGGGACGCCCGAGGAACTTCGCTCATTTGATTCATCCAATTTCAAAGCCGTACTGAATCTGGCCACGGCAAAGGCGGGGACGGGCAGATTTGTCGTTCAGGTCAACTCAAGTTCGCCAGTGAATCTTCGAGTCACTCCCCGAGATGCCCAAGTGACGCTAAACATTGAGATTCGAACGGACAAGAAGATTCCGGTGGACTTTGAGACCGCGGGGAATCTTCCAAACATGTTCACATTTAGCGGCGCGACACTGGCACCGGAATCAGTCACGGTTACAGGCCCAGAATCATTGGTCAATCGTGTGGATCGGGTGCGGGTTGTTTTCAATCTGGCGCTCGCCAAGCCACAGGGTGCCTATCAAGTCGAGGTGGAGGCACTAGACAAGGAAGACCGTCCGGTACCCGACGTCATGCTCGAACCGAAATCGGTCACAGTGAGCCCCGCGCTTGCGAGTGCCCCGGTCGGCAAGGTGATCCTAATCAATCTAAATGCCGTAGGTTCACCGGCACCCGGTTACCGCATCGCGTCCTATACGATCACGCCGAACTCAGTAGGAGTATCGGGAGACCCGACCCAACTTGCGATGTTTACGACGCTTGAGACCGAGGAAGTGGACATTAGCGGCATCAATCGAAGTCGAACCATAAAAGTGAAACTCAAAGTTCCGGAAGGTGTTCAACCCTCAGCCGAAGAAGTTACGGTAAACATTGAGGTGGAGCGAGCGAGATGATCGAGATTCGACCGATCAAATCCGACGAAGCGAGCGCATTTCTAAGCATTCTCGTGGAGTGTTTCGGGCTTGACCCAGCAAGGGCAAAGCAGGCCTTCCACTCGGATCCACTCTTTGATATCAACCGAAAGTGGGCTCTTTTTGATGGAGGCGACATTCGAAGCATTTTAACCGTGACGCCTCTGCTCTTCGGCTGGGGGCGGGCGATCGGGATTGCAGGCGTCGCCACCCTTCCGGCGCATCGGGGCCTGAGATATGGGGAACGATTGCTACAAGAGGTCTTACGCTCCGCCGAGAGAGCGTTTGAGGCTCCGTCGCTTTTGTTCGCTCATCGTCCCGAGTTGTACGAACGTGTCGGATTCCACGTGATGGATGAGGTGGTGAGTGCGGAGATCGCGGCAAGTGAAAATACGTCCATCAATCATCCTATGCCCTTGCCAGAGATCAAAGCGATTTATTCCAAGTGGTCGGAAGCCCACCCTGAGCGATTGCAACGAGATGAGGCGCGCTGGCGATATTGGAATTGGTTCCACCGCCCATGCGAGAGATGGGGGGACGGCTATGTTTGCCTTGAACACCAACTTTGCCGAGAAGTAGTCCTTGTGCCCGGCGGGCCGTCATGGCCAGTGGGTCGCAACACGAAGTGGCTAGGGCTTGGTCACATGGCCGATCAATTGCAGGTGCCAATTGGTCACCGGGCACATGAAATGTATCTTATGGGGCGAGGTTTCCCGGGTCGCCCCCAAATGTTCTTGACCGATCAGTTTTAGTCCTCTTCGACCTCGGCGAGGTTGCCTACAGGACGGAACGCGCCCCCCTCGTGATATTCAACGAGCCACCTACGGACGAGTTTGATATAACGACCAGCATAGGCCGCAATATTGGCGGTCTTGTTCTTGAGAAGTTCATTGGCGAGCAGAATCGCCCGCCCCATCACTAAGTCTTCAAAATCTTTCTGGCTCGCTCCGAAAGTTGAAGGATTTGATCCTAAGCCATTCCAAAAAGCAGTCTCTAGGCTCGCGGCGTTCGGGGCTCTACGGATGTAGAACATGCTTTGGGCGGCGTCCACTAAAGGCCAAGAAAACACTGAGTCATCGAAGTCAAACACGGCAAGTCGATTCCCGCATTGGCGAACGTTCCGGAAGTGGAGATCAAAATGGGTTAGCCTTGGCGGTTCTGATTTCTTCACTCGATCTAGCGCTGCCTCCGCGCGTGCTCGGGAATCATTAAAGATCGGCTCGTCCAAGAGCCAGATCTCTCCCTCTAGGACTGATTTCAAAACGGGTCTAGAAGCACCGTCGGGAAGGATGAAGTCCATCGCTTGGTGGTGAAGGGCGGCCATTGTCGCGCCCATTTGGTAAGCGAGGTTGGCACTTGGCCGGCGCACAACTGTTCGACCATTTACCCAGCCGAAGCAAACGACAGGCCGGGGTTGATCGAAATAGGAAGATTCGAGCAGAGCAAATGCACTTCCGCACAACGTTCTTCGGGGCTCAGGCACAAGTACGTGCCCTTCTTGGAAGAGTGATTCCACCCACGCGACCTCACCCGCAACCTGACTCGCAACACGGCTCGAATTCACGTTAATGCGGATTGCATAGTCCCCGCTCGAGTGTCGAGCCCGGAAAGTGGTGTTGAAGGCGTGCATCACGAGTTCAAGTCGCGCACCCTCAAGCCCGAATTCCGGCAGCGCGCATTCTGCGACCCTACGCATCGCAAGCGACTGCTGCCGGTCGCTTAGTTGATCAAAACTCATGGACTATCAGGGTTACGCAATGGAAGGAACCGGTTCGCCCCCCTCAATGAAGTCTAGATCGCGACCGTACGTTTCGGGGAGCCTCCATACCGACCAAACCGCCATGGCAAGCATGATCAATCCAACCGTCGCCGTTGCGCCGAGAATTCCAAGCGAAGGAGTCAGTTGGCCCCGAACAAGTGTCATCGGTATCACCATGCCGCGAACGAAGCAAGGCGCTGATATCGCAACGGTTCCGCGGAGATTGGTACCGAAAGTTTCACCCGCAGTCGTCACGAACACCGCCCAATACCCGGCCGCGATCCCGGCCGCGAGCATGAGCCAATAGAATGCCGCCGGGCTATGACCAAAGAAGAAGATCGCCGCGACTGACAGAGTCATTAATGCGAGTGCCGCTCCGATCGCCTTTCGCCGACTACGCCAGATCTGGCTCAGCGCTCCAAAGATGACATCCCCAAACGTGAGGCCGATCGCCCCGATCATAACGATGTCCGGAGCCGAGTGCGGTGGCACAACACCGAGAGCATCCTGCAGCTCCTTACTGAAGGTCATGAACATCGCTGCGAAGAACCAAACTGGGGCTCCAACGAAGATTGTCGCAAGATAGCGAGATGTGGACTCTGCTCGCCGGAAGATGCTCAAGAAGTCTCCGCGCCGCACATTACTGTTTTTGAGGACGCCCTCAAACATCCCTGACTCGTACACGCCCAGGCGGATGAGCAAAAGTATGAGACCCATGCCGCCACCAACCCAATAGCCAGTGCGCCACTCAAAATTCTTGCCAAACAAAGCCGCCGCTACCGAGCCTGCGACACCGATCGTGGCGACAATTGTCGTCGCCCAGCCGCGCTTATCCTTCGGGACGAGTTCGCTGACGAGGGCAATGCCGGCGCCTAGTTCTCCGGCCAATCCAACCCCCGCGACAAATCGGCAGACCGCATACCATGTCACGTCTTGGACGAATCCGTTCGCGATGTTTGCCGCACTATAAAGGAGAATCGAACCAAAGAGCACAGTAAGTCGCCCCTTTCGGTCGGCCATTAACCCAAAGGCAAGTGCGCCCACAAGAAAGCCCCCCATCTGCCAGTTCAGGAGCATCTCGCCCAAGGCCTTGACCTGTGCGTCATCCGTGATTCCGAGGCCGTTCAGACTCTTCACCCTCAGAACACTGTAGAGCCAGAGGTCATACACGTCCACGAAATAGCCGAGGGCCGCAGCAACGATGGCGAGGGTTGCCCCCTTATGTGGCGAGGTCAGTTTCGCTCTCAAATCGTCGCCGGTCACGATGGATTTATCATGGCTCAGAGTCGATCTTCGATTGCAAGAGACGCAACCATGAAGTGATATTTGTGTTGTTTCAGCCCAATCAAAATGGCAGAGTGTCTGTTGCCCCGCAATTTTGCTAGGTTTTCAGCTCACTTCTTACTTGACCTGTAGATAACCGACACGACTCCTGCGATAAAATAACGTTTCCTATGAATTCCTTCAAGTCCGTTGGCAAAGTGCTTGCACTTGCGGCTCTCGCGAGCGTGGCGGCGGTGTCTCTAGGTCAGTCGAGTTTCCGGGCGGACATGATCAACCGTCAGGCCGCTTACGCCATAGATAACAACCCCTATCTGGTCTACAACCCGTACACAGTTCTCGTCAAGTTCCGCGAAGACGCGCCTTCGATGGCCCAAGCAGTGGCGATGCACGAAATTGGCGGGATTGAACTCGGTGCCCCAGGCATCGTTCCCGGCCTTCGTATCCTTTCGACCAGCATCGAGCCTCGGGCCGCAGTTGCTGCGCTTGAGCAAATCCCGGGCGTTGAGTACGCGGAAGTGGATTACATTGTCCGCACTCAGGCCTTCCCGAACGATCCGAGTTTCAACCAACTTTGGGGTCTGCATAACACTGGTCAAAGCGGCGGAACGGTAGATGCTGATATTGACGCGCCCGAAGCGTGGGACATCTACAAAGGCAACTCTAACACGGTTGTGGCCATCATTGACACAGGCTTCCTGCGCACTCACCCGGACCTTGCGGCGAACTCGTGGACGAACCCCGATGAGATCCCCGGCAACGGAATTGACGACGATAGCAATGGCTATGTAGATGACCTCTACGGTTGGGACTTCGTCAATAACGACAACAACCCGACCGATGACCACAGTCACGGTACCCACTGTTCGGGCACGATTGGAGGTGTTGGCAACAACAATACGGGCGTCACGGGTGTGAACTGGAACGTCAAGATGCTCGGTCTGAAGTTCCTTGGTTCGAATGGAAGTGGTTCCACTTCTAATGCGATCAAAGCCGTTGATTACTGCCGGATCAAAGGCATCAAAATCAGCAACAACAGTTGGGGCGGTGGCGGCTTCAGTCAGGCGATGTTCGATGCCATCCAGGCAGCCGGAAATGCCGGTCACATTTTTGTGGCGGCAGCGGGCAACAACAATTCGAACAACAACAACTCTAACTTCTACCCTGCGAACTACAACTTGCCGAACGTCATCTCGGTGGCGGCAACGGACCGATTCGACGCGAAATCGAGTTTTAGCAACTACGGTACGAACACAGTCGAACTAGGTGCCCCGGGTAGCGATATTTACAGCACAGTTCTCAACAACGGATACGGTAGCAAGAGCGGAACCTCGATGGCTTGCCCGCACGTCACTGGCGCGGTGGCCCTATTGTGGGGGTTGAAGCCAAGTTGGACGAAGGAGCAAGTGATTCAAGGAGTGCTGACCACCGTTCGACCGACGTCGGCGATGAGCACGCGAACCATCACGGGTGGTGTTCTCAACATTGAGAATATGCTGGTTGCGGCGAACGGCGGCAACAACACTGCGCCGCAAGTGACGATCACATCACCTCCGAATGGCGGTAATGCGAACCAGTTCACCGGAATTACCTTTACGGGTACGGCAATTGATGCTCAGGATGGAAATCTCACGGCGAGCCTCGTTTGGACTTCTAACCTGAATGGTCAGATCGGAACGGGCGGTTCGTTTGTGAATTCGACACTTTCAGCGGGTGTGCACGTCATCACAGCATGGGTCGTGGATAGCGGCAATATGCCGGGCGAGGCACAAATCACATTCACGGTAAACGTTGTAACGATTCCGGTCGCCCCGAGCGAGATGCGGATTTCCAAAGATAACCCAACCACTCTTCGTGTGGTCTGGCTCGATAACTCGAACAATGAAAATGGCTTCGAAGTCTATCGAGAGCAGTTCGTTGCGAATCAATGGACAAATCCGACGACCTTCAATGTGGGCGCAAACCTAAAGAGTTATACGGATCATCCAGGAACTGGGCGCTTCCGCTACCGAGTCCGCGCATACAATGGGGCTGGAGCCTCTACATGGAGCAACTGGGCTCGCGGTCGCCTCTAAGGTAACTACCGTATCGACCAAGGCAACCCTGAGCGAGTCTCCGGGTTGCCTTTCTTTGTGACCGACCCCCGGCGATTTGAACCTCGCTCGGTATCCTTTGCCTGCCCCAATGTCTCTCACGCACATCCACACTTCGGAATCGGTTGGCGAAGGCCATCCCGACAAGTTGGCGGATCAGATTTCCGACGCCATTCTCGATGACGCACTCCGGCAGGACAAGCGGTCGCGCGTCGCGATCGAAACTCTCGTTACCCATGGCCTCGCGGTCATCGCGGGAGAGTTATCCATGGAAGGCTACATCGATATGGCGAAAATCGTGCGCCAGACCATCAATGAGGTTGGCTATACGGACACTGAACTGGGAATGGACGGAAACACCTGCGGCGTGATGATTAGCGTCCAAGAACAATCCACCGAGATCGCGCAGGGTGTGGATACGGGTGGCGCGGGCGATCAAGGGATGATGTTTGGTCTTGCGACCCGCGAGACGCCCGAAATGATGCCATTACCTCTTGCAATGGCGCACGCCTTGACCCGCAGAAGTGCCGAAGTTCGTCGAAAGCACCCATCCCTCGGGTTGCGGCCCGACGTAAAGTCGCAGGTCTCCGTGGTCTATGAAGATGGGGTCGCGCAAAAAGTGGAAACGGTGGTACTCAGCCAACAACACTCACCATCGCTCAATTTGGATTCCATTAGCGAAGTGGCTCGCGAGTACATCATTTCGCCGGTTTTGGAAGAGTACGGCGAATACGTGAATGAGGAACCGAAGATCTGGATCAACCCTACAGGCAGCTTTACCCAGGGCGGTCCTCACGGCGATACCGGGTTAACTGGACGCAAGATCATCGTGGACACCTACGGCGGTCTTTGCCCCCACGGTGGGGGAGCATTCAGTGGCAAGGATCCAACCAAAGTGGATCGTAGCGCGGCTTACATGGCGCGACACGTGGCCAAGTGTGTGGTCGCATCAGGACTGGCTGAAAGGTGCGTGATCTCGTTTGCGTATGCCATTGGAGTCCCCGAGCCAGTGTCGGTCAATGTTGAAACATTTGGTACCGAATCAGTGGAACACGCGGAAATCGTGAAGCGGGTAAGGGGCAATTTTGATTTGACCCCGGCAGGCATCATCAAGCATTTGGGCTTACTAGATATGAAGTACTTGCCGACCGCAAAGAACGGACATTTCGGCAATCCGGCATTCCCGTGGGAACGAACGGATATGGCGGACGCTTTACGAAGCTAGCTCGGATTAGTGAACCGTAGCCACGGGCGTAGGGCGACCCTGAGGGCTATCTTGCCAAGCGCAAAGTGAATCCATAGCGTCCCGAACTTGGCTTCGAAATCCTTCGTTGTCACTTTGGTTAATCGCGTACTCAAAGTCTCGTCGTGAATCCTGAAAGTGACCTCGCGAGAGATTCGCCATTCCTCGCGTGTACCGGTAACCCGGCTCGCTCGGGTTGAGACGCAGCAAGTGCGTCGTGACTGCCACGACTCCGTCGTATTGTCCGCCAAACCAGAGGGCCTGCGCCTTCACTTCAAGCGCACCAAGGTGGTCGGGGTCTAGCGCAAGAATCTCATTGCAAGACGCAAGGGCGGCCGACCAGTTGTAGTTCTGGAGTTGGCGACGGGCTTCCTGCGCGACTCGCCATCCATAGCGGTGCACAGACTCGTGATTGACTTCGTACCGGTGCGACGATCCGCTCGACAGATTGGTTTGTATGGCTAGAGGCATTCTCATTCCTTGATCTCCTCGAAACACTCCTTTTGCACCTCCGGTGGCGAACATCCTATCCGCATTGACCGGAGAAAAGAGCCTGATTTTTTGCCAGTGTAGCGCGTCATGCTGGTAATTGCGATGTTTTCCGGTCTAATTGCGGGGAAAGAGTTGCGACTTTTGCACGCAAGTTCATGGGGATTCGGGACCGTCCGTCCGGAGTACTCACCGGGATAAGGCTTGCGGCAGCGACGGCTTGGTTTGCCCAGCGACGTGCTTCTTCCTCAATGGTCTCCGGCAAGAACGCGACGTAATCACCCTCATTGCGACGGCATACGAACCCTCCTGCAGGCAATAGTGCCTTGAGTCGGAGAGAGGCTTCTCGAAGCCCCTTGTCGATGGCCGGTTGCCCGAACTTCTCGACAAGTGACTCCTTTTTGACGAGATCGAGATAGACCAAGGATCCATGGGGCTGGGACGCGATGGACTTTCGGAACTCAGCAGGGGTGATGCAGGCGGCATCTTCGACAGATTCCAGGTGTTCCATGCGAGCCCATGCTTGGGCAAGTTCACCTGCCACCACTCGAGCCGCAGTCAGGCTCTCCTCGTCGATCGCCCCGGCGCGGTGGGTACCTAAAGTGATGCAACCTACAACCCGTGTTCCGATGCGAATCGGCAACATCGCAAAGCACCCGACTCGCCGTTTCAGTGCTTCTTTTTCTGGTAGTCGGGTGTCAGTCAAGGCATCGGGTACCAGAACTTCAGTAGCGCCTGACGCGATCCAGGAAGGTATTCCCTGGCCGTAGCCAAAGTCCAGAACATCCGACAATGTCCCATCCGCACCGCTGATGTGAAGATTTCTCGTGTTTTGGCCGTCAATCTGCACGATGGCGACGTGATCCACTGATAGAGCGGAGAACATATCTCGCCCTACACGCCCCGCAAGGGTCTCAATGTCCCCGGCACCATGGCCTGATGCGGCAACTGCATAAAGCAACTCAGCGAGATGCAGTCGGCTTCTTTCGTCTCGGCGGGCAAGAAGCCATTTCGTGAGGCGACCCAGAATCTGCTCGGCGTCTTCTAGTCGGGTCAGGGCCTCATCCACCACGAGGGGCGATGCGTGGAAGAGCGTAATCGCTCCGATGGGTCGCCCGCTATCACGGACGAGAGCCACGGCACGACATGCACTACCTTCGGAGTCCATCGTGCGGAGCGCGGAGTGAATACGGGATTTGATCGCCGCTTCTCCGAATCCGTGAGGCCATTCTATGGTGGACATCAAGACTTCGGTCGGCAAGGCACCTTCGCTACCGACGACTCGCAACTGATTCGTGGTTTCATCCAATGCATAGATGACAATTCCAGATGCTTGGGTGTGTTCAACAAGGGAGTGCGCGAGTTGATCAAATGTCGTCTCGCCAGCGCGAAGCGTCAAATTGACTATTGCCGACGAAAGGGCAACACGTTCTGCCTTAGTAGAAGCCGCATCCAGTTCCACTAGCGCATCGCGAAGCTTGATTCGTAGTTCACGATTGGCCTCGGGGTCAACACTTGGCTCGGCGGGCACTTCTCGAATTTCGATTTGCTTCGTTCCGTCCGGTGCGATCAAGCCAATCAGAAGAATCGCTGCGGCTTGGGCAAAAAGGATGGGTGACGCACCTGCCGTGCTGTTGAAATTTGCGATGCTGACGAGCGACGCGGCCGCAATCGGCGCCATGAGTACCGGTTTCGCTTCGTGACGAGCTGCCGCCCAGATGACTGGAGTTAGCGTGAGGAATCCGAAACGCTCTAACTGTCCAGCGTCATGCAGAAGCAGAGAAATGATTGCTGCGTCGAGCCCTGCCGCGAGTCCAGAGATTCCGGCGTTCCGCATTCGCTTCTGTTCGAGAAGGTACAGCAAGACCGAGTAAGCGCAGAAAAACGCAACGGACTTCCACGCCAAATCAAACGCGGGTCCGGACCTCAAACCGGAACTTGCCAGCCCAGCCGAAGCCAGAACGATACGAGCGATCAACTCAAACATAGAGCCCTCCTTTAGGTTTTCGGGCTGAAAACCCTAAACTAGAGGGTGAAGTTCGAACCAGAAGAAACGAGAGCCTCGACCGGACCAAAAGAAATGGGCCTAAATCTCTATTTTGAGGCTATTCACCGAACTTTAACATTCATCGGGTGGAATAAGTTTTGGCCAAAAACTGATTCGCGGGGACTCCAGAATAGAAATACCCCGTAGATTTACGGGGGAACTTCGGTGCTAGAATCTTCATCGCACTGAGGCGGCTCACTACACGAAGCGGCCCGGGCAACAAGAACATAACCGTAGCCGGATCCAGTTTGTCCTCTCCACTGGGTTCGGCCTTTTTCTTTTAGCCCTTGGAGGAAGCCCGCGTGATCAATGCCGATCACAAACGTGCCTCATACCTAAGAAGACGCCAATCTTACGTTTGTTCCAATGGCGGCCCCTGATTGACCCAATCCCACAACTTTTGGACATTTCGTTTGTGATGCTCGTCCGCCTCTGGAGTTTCAATGATGAGGGGCACGGACTCGAACGGAGCAAAGTGGACCAGCCGATGAAATGCGTCCGCACCGATCTCACCTTCACCTAGATGGGCGTGGCGATCGCGGCGGCTAGCAAACGGCTTCTGGCTGTCGTTGACATGGACGACCTTTATCCGATCCAAACCAACGAGTTGGTCAAATTCATTGAAGGTTTGCTCGAAACCCTCACGCGTTCGCAGCTCGTAGCCAGCAGCAAAGATGTGGCAAGTGTCTAAGCAAACCCCGAGACGCGGGTGTCCGTGCACCAAGTCAAGGACTTGGGCAATTTCTTCAAACCTCCAGTTGAGGCAGGTGCCTTGCCCCGCCGTAGTTTCCATGAGGAGAGTCACCGATTCTGGAGCGTTGGCCAGAATACGTTGGGCCGATTCGGCGACCTTTGCTAGTCCCGCATTCACTCCCTCCCCCATGTGCGCGCCCATGTGTGAGACGACGTACGGAATGCCAAGTTGACCACATCTCGACAACTCGCGGGAAAGTGCCTCTTCGCTCATCGCCCGTTTCGCAGGGTCGGGTGCGGCGAGATTGATGAGATAACTGTCGTGGCTCACAAGCGGGGAATCCAAGCCAGTCTCTTCCCGGGCCGCCTGGAGGTCGGCCACCATCTCATCGGTGATGGGTTTGCTTTTCCATTGTTGCGGGCTACTGGTGAAGACCTGGACTGCCGTGCATCCGATCGCAACCCCGTTCCGAACTGAACCGCCAAGCCCCCCTTTCGTCGGCATATGGGCGCCGATATAGCGTGCCGCCATGCCCGGAGAGGTTACCGGTGACGGGTAACTTGCGAGTCACGATGGGTCAGTTTCTCCCCTGTTTCAAAGCCTATGATGTGCGCGGTCGCGTGCCAGAAGAACTGAACCCTGACATCGCTTACCGAATCGGTCGGGCCTACGCCGATTCCACTGGAGCCCAAACCGTTTGCGTGGGATATGACATTCGATTGAGCGGCCCCGAAATCGCCGAAGCCCTCACCCGGGGACTGAATGATGCTGGGGTTAATGTGATCGATTTGGGCATGATTGGCACAGAAATGGTCTACTTTGCCACGGCTTTCTATGGCTATGACGGCGGAGTGATGATTACGGCCAGCCACAACCCGCCGGAATACAACGGGATGAAAATGGTGCGTTCTGAAAGCAGGCCCATCAGCGGAGATAGCGGTCTGCATGACATTGAGGAGAGAGCGCATCTGGGACGATGGGAGCGCGAAGGCGAAGGAGAGGTGACCACGAAAGATTGCTACGCGGACTTCACGGCGCATCTCCTTAAACTCAACGCCGACGGGGCGATGAAGCCTCTCCGGGTGCTTGCTTCTCCGGGCAACGGCGCCGCAGGCGTTGCGATGCGGGCTTTAATGCCGCACATTCCTTTGCAGGTCACCGAGATGATGTTTGAGCCGGATGGCAAATTTCCGAACGGTGTTCCAAACCCAATCCTGGAAGAGTCTCGGAAGCCCGTTGAGGACGCGCTCCGCGCAGGAGAATTCGACTTCGGGGTTGCGTGGGATGGAGACTACGATCGTTGCTTTTTCTTTCCGGAAGACGGCACGTTCATCGAGGGTTATTACATCGTTGGACTGCTCGCAAAAGCGATTCTTGCCGATAACCCCGGAGCGACGATTATCTATGATCCGCGGCTCATGTGGAACACGTTAGAAATCGTGGAGCAAGCAGGAGGAAAGGCCGTGATGTGCAAGAGCGGTCACGCCTTCATCAAGGAACGAATGCGGGCCGAGAATGCGGTCTATGGCGGCGAAATGAGCGCGCACCACTACTTCCGCGACCACTGGTACTGCGATAGCGGAATGATCCCGCTCATCTTGGTTGCAAGGCTTGTGAGCCAAACCGGCAAATCGCTTGGCGATTTGGTCAAGGACATGATGGCGAAGTTCCCGTGTAGTGGCGAAGTGAATTCCACCGTAAATGATCCTGTTGCGGCGATCAATCGGGCAGAACAGAAGTACGCGGATGGGGAAATGGATCGTACTGACGGAATCAGTGTGAGCTACCCAGAATGGCGATTCAATCTTCGCATGTCAAATACCGAGCCAGTGATTCGATTGAACGTGGAAACCCGGGGTGATGAGGCCCTAATGCGCGCGAAGACGGAAGAACTCCTGCGCTTGGTGCGCGAATAGGACCTATTTTAGGACCTAATTTTTACTGGGAGTCCCGTATCTCGTGCGCCTACGGCGTGATTTCGGAATAATGGGAGTGTCTGGGAAACCAGATGGGTAGCAAAGCGCAGGATGCGCACTCGAGACTCGGAGGAGGTCTCGTAAGGGCACAGGGAACTGTAGGACAGTTGTGCACGCACGAGCCAACGCCGGTTGGAAGTGGAATCCCGTGGTTTGTTGCTCCCAGTAATGGAGCAAAAACACAAATGAACCGAACCTTCAAGTTCGCTCTCGCAGCCGTTCTCGCGGTGGGCCTTGCTCTCCCGGCGACTGCGCAGAACTTCCCGGACGTTCCGGATAATCACTGGGCCTACGATGCTCTCGAAAATCTTCGAGGCAGCGTGCTGTTCGGCTATCCCGACGGCCTCTATCGCGGCAACCGACCGACCTCGCGCTACGAGTTCGCGGTCGCCCTCAACCAACTCTACATGCGCTTCATGGAGACCACTGAAGGTCTCGACGGTCGAATTTCGGCTCTTGAAGACATGATGGACAACATGGGTGGTGGCACGGATAACTCCGCCGCTATCGCTGATCTTCGTTCGATGCTCGAAGCGATGAAGCGAGACGTCGATTCCATGAAGGCATGGCAGAACGACATCAACACGTTCCGCCGCCTCGCCGGTGAGTTCGAGCGAGAACTCGCTGCGATGGGTGTCAACATGGACGAGCTCTCCAGCCAGGTCGCGAGCATTGACGAGCGACTTCGCAAGCTGGAAGGCATGGGCGGCGGAATGGTCAACATCTCCGGCGACGCCAACTTGCTCATCCTCAACGGCAACAGCCAGAACAACGACTTCGGTTTGACCCAAGATGGTCGCCCGACCGGTGTCAGCAATGCAGGTGGTCCTGTCGGCTTCACGCGAGACTTCAACGTCCTGCACGAGCTCGGCATCAACCTCTCCGGCAACGTTGACGAGAACGTTTCCTTCAACGCAACGCTCGTTGGTGGCAACCTCCTCAACAATGCGGGTGGTCTGAACAATCTGAATACGAATAACCCCTTCACCCAGAACACGGGTGGTGGTCTCTTCGGTAACCAAGGTGCCAATGGCATCAACGGTTTCGAGTTCTGGATCCACAACCTTCAGTTGAACTTCAACAGCTCGCTGGCTGGTCAAGGCTTCGCCGCACAGGTGGGTCGAGTTCAGCACAAGGTTGGCAAGTTCCTGTGGCAGCGCAGTGACTTCACGCCGTGGTACTCGGGCGACCGATATGACGACGGACAGTTCACCTTCGACGGCGCCAAGCTCGGCTTCAACTTCGGTGAAGCTCAAGTCTGGCTCTTCGGTGGCCGCAACTCCAACATCCGCACGATGTTCGGCAACGAACTGAATGCGATCAACATGGACTTCCAAGCGAATCCTGTCACCGCTACGGTCGACAGCACGCTCGGTCTCCAAGCCATGTTCGGTCTGGGCGACAACGGCAAGATCAACCTTGCTTACATCATCCACGACAGCGACGTGAACCCGACGCTCAACGGCGGTATCAACCGACTGAGCGTGTACGGTGCGGAAGCTGAGTTCAACTTCGACAACCTCACGGTTGGCGGTCGCTTCTCGCAGAGCGATGCCGGTCGAGCAGGCACCAACGTCATTAACAACGACAACACGGCTTGGGAAGGCTCCCTTGGATACAAGGGTGACAACTTCAGCGTGATGGGTGGTTACCGACGTGTCGAGACCAACTTCTTCGCTGCTGGTTCTTGGGACCGACTCGGCACCTCTTGGAGCCCGCGCAACGTCGAAGGTTTCTTCGGTAGCGTGAAGTTCATGCCCACCGATGCTCTCTCCGTCTACGGAAAGGTTCAGGTGATGGAAGGCGTGCAGAACGGACCTGCTGGTCTGAATGCAGTCGCTGGCTTCGGTGCCAATGACAACGTCAACGCGTTCAAGGTCGGTGTCGACTACGACATCACCGATGGCTTCGGCTTCATGGCTTCCTACGAAGACGTGCGCTGGGACTTCAACGCGGGTACCGATCCGTCGCAGCGATGGTTCACGGTCGGCTTCGACTATGACCTCGGTTCGCGATCGAACTTCATGATCACCTACACGTTCTCGGACGTGGACTTCAAGGGACGACAGGCACAGTTCGGCTTCGCCAACAACCGCTATCGCGGCGGCCTGCTCGCCACGCAACTCGGCATCAAGTTCTAAAGAACAAGATCCGAAAAGCAAGAATCACCTCGGCCTTCGGGCCGGGGTGATCTTTTTTTTGCCCGAATGCACCAACGATTGTCCTCCTCAAACGTTGAATACTATGTGATGAAAGCAATTCAGCAACGTCGCGGCTGGCTCGCGGCCGGCCTCGTCGCCGTTCTTTTGACCGCTTCTTATGGACAAGTTCGAGAAATCATCAAGGTCATTGGCGTTGGTGCCGCTGTGCGGCAGTTCGGACCAGAGATCAACCGGGCGTTCAACAGCTTGACCGGGCACTCAGACACGAACTCACGATTTAGCAAAGTTGTCCCGATTATCTCCGTGGGCCTCAACTCCCGAGATGCGATTGGTGCAGCCCAAGTGATGGGTACCAAGACGCAAGTCCAGAAGGTGCAGGCCGTCGCTTCGCCCGAAGCCGACCTCTTCGGACGCGAGATCAAGATCCGCGCACTGATCCCTGTGGACTCGATTGATATCACAAATCCCCGCGACATCAACGGCGTTCAAGGCGTTGGCGTGACCGGAATCGTTGACTTGAAGCTCTAAGCATCGGAAATGATGGTTCTCCCCGAGCATTGGAAGGGGAAAACCGGGTAAGCAACGCCCATGAAGGTGCGTTGGCATCGAACGTGGCTCGGATTGTCTCTGGTGGCAGTCGGAGCCACGGCGTATTCTCAGGACGGGCTCATGCGGCTCAGCGACCCGGCGATGTCTCCCGACGGGCAAACCATCGCCCTCACATGGCAAGGCGATCTGTTTGTGGTTCCCTCTTCAGGCGGGGCGGCCTCCCGATTGACGATCCATGCCGCTGACGAATCCAATCCGGTATGGACCCCCGACGGTAAACGCATCATCTTTGCCTCGAATCGTTTTGGCAGTCTCGATCTCTTCTCCGTCAACGCGAACGGTTCGGACCTCAAACGGCTGACCTACGAGAGCAGTGACGAGTATCCGACTTCGATTTCCCCCGACGGGAGGTTGGTCATGGGCTACACGAACGCTTTTGGAAGACTCAACTGCTTTGCCGCTTCGACGAACGGTGGGGATGTCATCCAACTCACGAACCACCCCCTTGAGTTGAGCTACTGGCCGACGATGCTCAAGGACAATCGAACCGTGATCTATGTGGGCGGGGGAAGCCCTGGTCACTGGCGCAAGCCCGGTCAGGACGGTGCCAACACCGGCGAAATTTGGGCCGCCGATTTTGGGGCTCCTCTCCAACGACATCGGAAGATCACGACGAATCAGTGGCATGACTCCTTCCCCGCAGTTGGTGGAGACCGCATCTTCTTTGTTTCAAATCGTAGCGGGGCACCAAACGTGTGGAGCATGGCAAACGATGGACGCGACGCCCGCGCCCATACGAACTTTGGCTCGGGAACCGTGCGCGCCCTCACGGTGAGCGCGGACGGCAAGAAGTTCTCATTCATCAAGGATTCAGCCCTATACGTCGGTAGTACGGACGCTATGGGCGCATCGCCACTCCGGGTGACGGCCCCCGAGGACAGCCGTCGCGATCCTTAC
>JAHBTC010000022.1 GCA_019638835.1 Fimbriimonadaceae bacterium | reverse complement strand
CGGCTTGGCAACAGTAGGCTCTAGAGTTCACGTCCCCCGTTCTACTTACGCTCTCTTATAGAACCGCTTGCTCACGATCGTTCCACCCTCTGGCTTCCCACGGAAGTCAACTGCGCAATCGGTACCCAAGGGGATATCTGCATTGACAAAGGCGAATGCAATTCCACATTCTAAAAGGGGCGAGTAAACACCACTCGAAACGTGCCCGACCACTCGGTTGCCAACCGTTACTTCCGAACCAGGTGCAGATACTCGCTTGCTTTGCAGTCGGATCCCCTGTAGTTTGCGAGGTGTTCCATCCTTGCGTGCCTTTTTGATGTGAGCGCATCCTAAGAAATCCTTCTCTTTGCTGATCACCCAACCGAGGCCGGCCGCAATGGGACTTAGATCGTCCGTCAATTCATGGCCGTATAGGGGTAATCCGGCTTCCACTCTCAATACGTCGCGGGAGCCGAGTCCGCATGGAGCAACCCCACTTTCTAGCAACGCATTCCACAGGGCTTCCGCGTCACTTGCGGCGCACACCAGTTCAAAGCCGTCTTCCCCGGTGTATCCGCTACGCGCGGCAAAAACAGCAACTCCGCCGACAACGCAATGCGCGGTTTGAAAGAAATCTAAATCGTTGAGCTTGGCCGGGTTGTCGGACAATGAGGCAACAATTCCCCCGGCAGTCGGCCCCTGGACGGCAATCATCGCTGATTCGGCCGTTGTATCCATGATTTCAACCCCGAACTCATTGAGCCCCTTAAGGTGCGACACATCTTTTGCGTGATTGCTCGCGTTCACGACCATCTTATAGAAGTTGGGCCCCTCACGATAAACGATGATGTCGTCCACGACGCCGCCGTGTCGATTAGGAAGCATGCTGTATTGCCCCTGCCCGTCCACGAGCTTTGCAACATCGTTCGTAGTCGCCCATTCCAAGTAGGGAAGAACTTCGTCCCCGCGCATGTCCAGTCGAGCCATATGGCTGACATCAAACATTCCCGCACCATTGCGAACCGCTTTGCTTTCGGCGATGATCCCATCGTATTGGACCGGCATTTCGTATCCAGCAAAAGGCACCATTCGAGCGTCAAGGGCCAAGTGAGCGGCGTGCAGGGGGGTCGTCTTTGTCTCCACCACGGGGCTTCAGTGTATCACTACGGTCCCGGCAGCGAACTCCCGTCCCACTTCAATGCGTCAACAGGGGGAGAGCAGTGCGTTTAGTTGCGCTGCGAAGGTTGTTTTGATGAACCAAAAGGGGTCAACCATGGATGCGCTCGCCCGGCAAAAGGCGCTGAGCGATGGGCGTCAGTTGCTTTTGCAACGTCGCTTGGAAGAGGCATTATTGGTCTCATCGGAGTTGACATCCTATTGTCCGGGCGATGCACCCGATGCGGCGGAGATCTTTGCTTTCCACGGCGATGTCCTAGACGAACTCGGTAAGACTCCCGAGGCCGTTCTTGCCTATGAACGCGTGTTATCGCTCCAGCCCGATTCGCACCTTGACCAGATTCGTCTCACCCAGTTGCGCGCTAAGCTAGCCCCCGACGATGACATCCTTGTCTCAACCTCGCGCAAGAACCGCAACTTGAACTGGGCGGCGTTAGCGGCCGGAGTCGTGATGGTTGCCAGCGCACTCGGTGCGATTTGGACTTCCAGACCCGCCACCACCACAGTAGCGACACTTGCCCCAGGAGAACGGGTCTTAGAAAGCCAGCCATTCTATCCTCCGGCGCCGGTGCCGAATGGGGATGTTTATGTTCAGCAACCGACGGAGGGACAGGCAAATTCAACGGATACCAATGTCAGCAGCACGAATCCGGACGTCGATCTTCCGGCAAGCGTGCGCATTGGCCCCGTGATCCCGGGCAGTACAGAGAATCGTCCCGGTGAAAACGGCACGACGATGGACAGCGGGTTCAGCCCGCTAGTCGTTCCGGCGCCGAACGGTCAGAACGGCACGAACACAACAAACAACGAACCAAACGACGGAGACATCACGGACACCCCGGCCAACGATGATCCGCCGCCTAGCAATCCGGGAGTCGTTCAGATCACTCCGGGTTCAGGAAGCGGATCGGTAGGAAATAGCCAGACTGGAAGCGGAAGTGCAAACGTTTCTGGCGGTGAGATGTTCGCGCAGGGTCGCGACGCTCAAAGCCGACGTGAGTTTGCAAAGGCGGCATCTCTTTACGAACAGGCGATCCGCGCGGGCGTGACCAATGGAAGCGTTTATCAGCGACTCGGACAATGTTATCAAAACCTGAATCGCAAGTCCGAAGCGATCAGCGCATATCGAAAAGCGATTGATGCCTACCGGCGACAAGCCGGCGGCAATCAATCGATGCGAGACCGAGACATTGCGGCCTGCGAGGCTGCAATTCGGTCGCTCGGGGGATAATAGAGCCGGAGACAAACGTTATCGTTTTTCGCGGCCCATACCTACTTGTACTGAGCGTCTTTGGATCCCTGGCTTTGGCGGCTCCGCCAAGGCTACTGATCTATCAGTCGCTTACGGCAAGTTCCGACTTTGATCCGAACCTGTATCTGGTATCGGGTCTAGCGCGTGAGCTAGACATTGAGGGTCGTGTTCAGCCTGTGGCTTGGTCAAGTACCGATCCCATCTTTCTTGACGTACTGAACCGGGAGCGAATCTCTAACTATGCCGCCCCGGATGTAGAGACCCGTGAGCGAGTGCGAAAAGCGCTCGGCGCCCAGTTTGTCTTGGAAGTCGAGGCAGTGAAGCAGGAGGACCAGAGCCTAGTCGCCGCCACCCTCAAACGCGATGGACGAGTCGTCTGGCAACTTGTCCCATCGAATGATCGCAACAATCCCACCCCACGCGTGCTTGTGAATGGTGTAGAGGATCGAGAGGCGACACGTGAGCTGCGAGGGGGATTGCCAGGCAACCTAAACCAAGATCAAGGGTTCTATGTCGTCCGAGTGAACGGATTCCCCGATTGGGCCGCAACGACGGAGTCAATCGTACGTACGATGACAGCGGTTCTTGGAAATGGACCGCTCAAGGATTTTCCACGTCGTATCCGCATTGAGAGCAGTCTTGATCCTGCGTTTATCGAACCGCGGTGGAGCCTTACGCCTGGCGCAAACGGAGCTTGGAACGAGACGGTTCTCGATCGCAGTGCCGAAGGAGACTTTGCTACGGTAATCACGATTCTTCGGGATGCGGTGGACGAGGCGCCGGATGATATTCAACGTCGCATCCGACTTGTCAGCGTGTTGGCGCAGGCTGGTTTGCCAGAGGCCGCCGCACGCGAGGCTGAGCGCGCAGCCATTTGGATGGGGCGAGAATCAGATTTGTGGGGTTTGGCCTCACAGATGTGGCTCGCTGCCGGCAATGTGGCGATGTCTCGGAATGCACTTGACCAAGCGCTGATGAGGGGCTACACCGGGATTGCCGCCCAAAGGATGAGGGGAGATATTGCCTTGCTTTCAGGAGACCCGGACGAGGCCATTGAGTTCTACGGTGCCGTGGAAGGCGATGAACTCGCATGGTCAAGAGCATTGGCAATGACGGCAGACGGGCGAGATCCAGCACTCATCGTTGCGGCGATGCAGGGCCTCCGATTAACGGATGCGATGTTGCTTGAAAGGTACACGTTCGCCAGTCGTTGCGTGGAGCGCACGACCATCGGATTGACCGACGACATCAGCATTGCATTGCCCATCATCCGGTCCGGGCCGAACCCCGAAATGCTTACGCGTTTGCACCGTGCTCGCCGCCGCGCCGCCGCACTTCTGGCGTTCTTGCAGGGTGTCGCTCCTCCACGTTTTCACCGAGAATCTCACCAACGCCGACTCGTGGCATACAAGTTGCTCGAAGAAGCGTCACAGGAAGCGGTGGAGTACGCAACGAGTCGTGACTATGCTCGATTCGAAGCGGCCGAGAGCCGTTTCACCGAAGGTTTGCTTGAGTTGCAGATCGCTCGCGAAACTTTCGCGATCGAAAGGCGCAACCGAACCGATCTCGGTAGCGAGTAGTTTCTGGTGCAGGTAGTCGGCGGGGCCTTTGTGGCGATTGGATTGACCTTGATCGGGTCTGCGGGGGTGGCTTATCTCGGCCACCGCATTTTTGATCGTCGGCGCAGTGCAAAAGATTGGAGTTCACTTGCGATTGAGGGTTCGCCCAAGGTTCGCCTGCTTACCGCAGCGGGAGCCAGACTCGCCCACTATGTCGGAGAAACCTCAGAAGGAATCACGATTTCGCCACCGATCGGGATTGAATCACCTTTGCCCTTGTTTTCTGGCGACCAAGTATTCGTACAACTCGCCACCCCTGAGGGGCTTCGGGTGTTTCGTTCGACGGTCATTCGGAGGGTAAGTGAGACCGGAGACATAATCCTGGAGAGACCGATGTACGTTCGTACGTCGAACCGCCGTTCCGAACCTCGGCGCGACTTGAGCGGAACGCCGATCTACGTGGATGGACTTGCGGGGAGTTTCGTTGATCTAAGTGTTGGAGGTGCCCAACTGCTTACGACTAACCCTCTGAGAGCCGGAGATCGAGTCGTTCTCGAGTGGGAAGAATGCGATCATCCGATGGTTGCCGATGTCTTAGATTGCAAGCCAGAATTGCGAGACCGAAAGTTTGGCTTCCGAGCAAGAGTTTGCTTCAGCGAAGCGTTTGAAACCGTTGGTTAGTCAACTCCGCTTCCGGAAGAATCTCACCTGAGACCGGGAACTCCACGTACACTTCGGGGCATAATCCAATCATGTCTCGTTCGACGTACCTGAAGGGATTGGCCCTGATCGCTTGCATGAGCGCGTCACTTGCATTCGCGCAGGAGGCGGAAGCACCGGATCGTTCCGGTGAGGCGAAGTTGAGAGCGTTGCTCGAAGCTTGCGGCAAAGTTCGTAACGCGCACATCTTCATCGGCCGATTTGATCTTGGATCCGAGACGGAAGTTTCCCCTGCAGATGGAAGCGTTGAGTTGTTCTATGCCGAGCCTGGCAAGTTCCGAATGCAGTACCACGAGAGTATGGGAGGCGGATTCCTCGGCGTGAGTGACGGCGAGACGCTAATGCTAGACAACCTCGGTGAAAACGGACCGATTACGCTCCGGGCAGCTTCCAAAACGTTCAAGGCAGCCGGCAACCAGTTCGGCCCCGGCGCGAATGGTTCGTATATCTTGACTTTGCTGGACGGTCCCTCCTCGTTTGAGGACCTCGCTCCACTCGACGCCTCAATCAAGCACTCAGAACGGCGAGGCACCGAGATGATTGAAATTTCACGGGGCCGCGTGTTCATGCGAATCAGTTACGTGATGAACGGAAACAACGTCGTTCTAAAGGAAGTTGAATCAACAAGTGCGGGCGGAGGTCAACGCGGAGGCGGCGCGTTCCGACGAGACGTTGTCCATACATGGGAGCCGATGGGGCGCGCGGAAGGCTGGGTATTCAACACCAAACCTGAGGAAGGGATGAACGTCCGCGACGAGCGACGAGCGTCGGGCGACGGCGGTTAGAACCACCGAAACGACCGGAAGAAAAATAAGGGGCGCGCCTGAGTTTGGTGCGCCCCTGCGCAATTGGGTGGGCCCGGTAGGGTTCGAACCTACGACCAAGGGATTATGAGTCCCCTGCTCTAACCACTGAGCTACGAGCCCGAGTCTGGTTACGGAGTCGCCGCGACTTCAGTGCTGGTGAATGCCGCAAGGTCTGCATCCGTGGCCGGAATCTTCAACGTTCCGTTCACGATCAGCTTCTCTATTTCGTCAAGGCCCTTCTGCATATCCGGTGTGACCATCTCTTGGGTGAACTCAAACTCGCTGAGTCCCACACCGCCACCGGCAAGGTCATAGACCTTGATTCCGGGAGTAAAGGTTCCGCCTTGCACGTCTTGAATCGTTTGAAAGACAGACTCGTCTACCCGTTTGATCATCGAGGTCAAAACGTTGCCTTTCGCAATGTGGTCTTGGTTGCTGTCCACTCCGATGGCCAAAAGATTTTTATCCTTTGCCGCCGCGATAACACCTAGACCGGCTCGACCTGCCGCGTGATATACGATGTCCGCCCCGTTTCCGTAAAGAACGTTAGCGGCTGCCTTTGCGATGTCCTGGTTGTCCCAGTCATCCGTGAACTTGGGCGGAAGGACTTCAACTCCCGCATTGGCGTACTTGACCCCGGCGGCGTATCCCGCGTAGAACTTCCGAATCAATTCACCATCCTTACCGCCGACAAAACCAACTTTCTTGGTTTTGGAGACCTTGGCCGCGAGATATCCGGCGAGGAAACTCCCTTCCTCTTCCTTGAACAGGACGGATCGAACGTTGGGAAGATCGGAAACGCTGTCGACCAAGGCGAACTTCGTATCCGGAAACTCCTTGGCTACGTCATCAATCGCATTCTTCATCGCGTAACCGACTCCAATGACCAAGTCAGCCTCGGCCTCAGCCATGGCTCGAATGTTCGTCTCGTAGTCTGCGTCCGTCTTGCTATCGACCGCTTTCATCGTGATGCCAAGTTCTTTTTCGGCACGCTGAATGCCCCGGAACGCACTGTCGTTGAATGACTGGTCGCCCCGACCACCTTTGTCAAAAACGATTCCTACAAGAATGTCGGCTTTGGGCTCGGCGGTGCCAGCGTTGCCCGTCGGTTGCGTCCCGTTGGTCTCAGATTCTGCTGGGGGGTTACAACCCGTGAGAGAGAGGCTAAGGATGGTCGCCAGCCCTAATACGGTGGCGAAAGGCACAAGTTTGAAGCGTGTCATCGGTAGAATGACTGATTATGCCCCGGACGCTCAGTTCGGTGCTTTCCTTTGAGGACTTCCTTTGACGACCTGTAATCTCACGAAACCGGAATCCACCTTCGACGCCATCCGCAAGGAGTTGCCGAACATGAAGCCAACCGATGTTGCGCTTATCGCTACGGCATTAGTGGAGTCGGGCAAGTTCGCCGTTTGCGTCTACGACGGCAAGGAATACGAATGGACCCAAGATCGACACGACGATCTTGCTCACGCTTACAAGCGCGAGATTGAACAGGTTCAGGAGGCGGATGTCCAAGCCAAGAAAGCAAAGACGGCAGTTGAAGAGCCTGCGACCTTGACGGTCACACTCAAGCCAAGTCTTGCCGTCGCCGAGAAAATGCTTCATAACCGCGAAGACCTAAAGACGATGGTCAGCGATATGATCGCCGGAGGCATTGAGTTCCTTTACTCTCCAACGGACATTGGATGGCCTTGGACGCTCGAACGAGTGAACTGGGCAACCATCACGGGTACCGAAGTGCGACGCCGCGTTCGGTTCCGTGCCGAGTTCGAGCCGCCCTGTGAAGCGGTTGAACTCAGCCAAAGTGGCAAGCGCAAGAAGAAGTAATTAGAGTTACAGAACGGACTTCACGGTGGCGACAACGTTCGCCACCGTGAAACCAAACTCCTCGAAGAGAGTTTCGGCCGGCGCAGAAGCGCCAAACCGATCCAACCCCACGCAAACGTCAGCGTATTTGTGCCACCCCATCGTTGTGCCCGCTTCGATGGACACCGCCGGGATGGTAGGCGGAATCGTCTCCTCTCGATAAGCTTTTGTCTGGCGTTCAAAGATGTGCCAACTCGGAAGGCTCACGACACGTGTGGCAATGCCTTCCTTCTGTAGAGCCTCATGTGCCTCAACGGCGAGAGCGACCTCGCTACCCGTCGCGATCAATACAGCCTGGAAGTCTCCGGCGTCTCGCAATACGTATCCGCCTCGTTCGGCCGGGTGCCCCGGTGCATAAGCAGGGCTGAGGATAGGCAAATTTTGTCGAGAGAGAAGCAACGCACAGGGGGTCTCTCGACTATCAAGAGCAAGTCTCCAGCAAGCGCTTGTTTCGTTGCCGTCAGCAGGTCGCATCACATTGAAGTTGGGAATCATTCTGAGCGACATCGTTTGCTCGATCGGCTGGTGGGTTGGGCCGTCTTCGCCGAGTCCGATCGAGTCGTGACTGAACAGTTGTATGGAGGGGCATTCCATCAACGCGGAAAGCCGCAATGATGGGCGACAGTAGTCGCTGAAGATGAGGAAAGTGCCGCCAAATGCGCGTACCCCGCCGTGCAAAGTCATCCCATTAACTGCGGCGGCCATCGCGTGTTCGCGCACTCCAAAGTTGATGTTTCGACCTGTGGGAGTTGTCTTTTGCATCGAAGATTCGTTCTTGATCGGTGTTTTCACCGAGTGTCCTAAATCGGCGCAACCGCTGAGCAAGTTGGGAATCTTTTCCGAAAGCGACTGAATAATCTGCGCACTCTGGTTTCGGGTGGCATCGGCCTTCTCAAAAGAAGGGAGAGCGGATAGCCAACCTTCCGGCAGTGCTTTCGCAAGCGCGGTGCGCAGTTCGCTGGCTTCTGCCGGGAATTCCGTCGCATACGCTGCCATTGCGGCGTCCCAAGCGGCAACCGCTTCTTCGCCATTCGACCGCGCCACGCTGTAGAACGCTCGAACATCGTCGGGCACTGCAAACTCTTTATCGGGGTTCATTCCGAGGGCTTGCTTACTGAGTCGCACCTCTTCGGGGCCGAGGGCCGCGCCATGAGACGATTCGCTCCCTGCCTTATTGGGGCTCCCAAATCCGATGATCGTGCGGCAAGCAATGAGAGAAGGTCGGTCCGTTGTTTCCTTTGCTCGGGCAATCGCACCGCTGACGGCCTCAATGTCCATTCCGTCAACGCGATCCGTGTGCCAGCCGAGAGCGTCAAACTTTGCGCAAGAATCTTCAGTAAACGCGAGTTCGGTTGAACCGTCAATCGTAATTTGGTTGTCATCGTAGAGGACGATAAGTCGACCAAGACCCTGGTGTCCGGCAAGGGAGGCGGCTTCCTGCGCTACGCCCTCCATCAAGTCACCGTCGGAGGCAATGACATATGTGAAGTGGTCAATGACGTTGTGGCCGGGGCGGTTGTACTTCTCTCGCAAGTACCGTTCTGCCAATGCCATACCAACTGAAGTGGCTATGCCTTGACCGAGAGGACCTGTTGCCATCTCGACACCAGGGGTGAGGAAGTTCTCGGGGTGACCTGGCGTTTTGCTGCCCCACTGACGGAAGTTCTTGATCTCGTCCATAGAGAGGTCGTAGCCAGTCAGATGAAGGAGAGAGTAAAGCAACATGGACCCGTGGCCGGCAGATAGGATGAAGCGGTCGCGGTTCGGCCAGTTGGGTTGGTTGGGCGCGTGACGCAAGAACCTGGTCCATAGCGCATGAGCCATCGGGGCCGCCCCCATTGGCAACCCGGGGTGCCCACTATTGGCTTTTTGCACCGCGTCCATGGCGAGTCCTCGGATCGTGTTGATGCAAGTAAGTTCTAGGGCAGGGGTGGTGGCGGTCACGAAGTGAAGAGACTACCTTCGCTCGGAGTCCAAGGGAGGTAAAGTTGTACTCTATGGTCACCGCCGCGCTGGCCTTCATATTGGCGCTTTCACCCCAAGACGCCAATCCTCCCACTCCGAAGCCTTGGACACTTCAATCTACGGGCACGCTGGCGTGGGCCGGGACCGAATACGCACCCGTTGGAGCCCGAATTCCGGGAACTGCTTCGGCTATCCGAGAATCACATGCGGCCGGCGTGCCATCCGTCCTGATTGAACTCCCCGCCACCGGCGAGGGTTGGAGCGAAGCCCTTGCCGCATTGCGCGAGACCGGCCAGCTTTTTGCCGTTGCGATCACAACCCCTGCTCCGACCGCAGAAGTAGTTCTCGTTGAACCTGATGCATATCGTCAAGAGGAGATCCAGAACGGTCAGTCAATCTCTTTCCCAGTGGCGAACGGGCGCGATGCCCTCATCGTAGTTGCGGCAAAGAACGGTGGACGCCGTACAGAGGTTCGGCGAGTGCCAGTCGCTGGTGGTCGCGTCAATTTTGCGCCGCAGACACATCTCACCCTTCCGCACGTACTCATCGCCTACCCGGTAGCCGAATCTGAAGGAACGCTAGATCTGTTTGACGGACTTGATTCGCACCGTGACACCTTGCTTCGCACTATCAAGGCGAATGATCTTGGCCCGAACTTTCGCGGACTCGTGAATCCGATGGGCGAGATGCCCAAGGTGAACGCGCCTCGGACCGCGATTCCGGTTTCGCCGCTGTTCCGGACGGAGTTCGCCGCGTTCTTACGGCAGAAGTATGGGTCAGTGCAAACCCTGCTAAAAGCGTGGCAGGTTTCGGCCTCGACGTACTCACGGATTGATGAAGCGGCGAGTTTGGTACCCCTTTGGGCAAATGGAAAGGGGGTTGACGCTGCTTGGGATCCACGAACGGATCAGGTTTACAATGTCGATGCCGCTAGCTCGGCGATGTGGTCCGATATCCGCGAGATGATGACGATCGCGGCAGTCCGACGCATGGGGCGTCTTGCAGATTCCATTCGTGGGGCAACCAACGGAGCACCCGTGATTCTTGACTTCGACGGCATGGAAGGAGTCTCTGGAAGGGAACTAGCGCTTACCGACGGCATCGGAGCAAAAGGGGTGATCGAAGGGGCTCACCTTCTCGGCCGCCAGTTCGGTGCGGCTGCGGGGGCGGCTTTCCGAAGGCAAACTCCTGCGTGGTTTGTGGGCACGGACATGACGCTCGCCCCAGACGCCGATAAGTTTTCGCTGATTGAGCGACTCGAAACGATGGGGATGCGGGCCATCTTTCTCCGCCCGACCAGCACACTCAGTCTCCAAGACATCGCGCTTCTTGACTTCGACCGCGAAGGATTAAAACTTGCGCCAAGATTCTTACCTTTCCCATTGGAAGCCCAGGATCCTGCAGAAGCCGGCGAACTGCCGGGCATGACGTGGTGGCTTCCGGCACCGGTTGGTGGCAAACGACTCCGACTCGGCCCGCAGTTCAACGGCTATACGCTTGACGATGGGAACTACCGAACGGTCTTGTGGAGCACAACCGAACCCAAGCCGGTGAAGTTGATCGCCAACGAACCCGCTAACCTCAAGATCACAACGCCCGACGGTCAGCCGGTTGAAGTGAAGGTTGTACGAAGAGGAGTCGAGTTCACCTTGCCTATCTTCCCCGTGATCATCCAAGGGGCGGCGGAACCCGTCGTCCCGGCACAAAGTTTTGAAGCCGCTAGTTCGGCAGCGAACATCATGCTTAAGCAGTACGCTGAATTGTCTGATCCTGATGGACGTGACAAAGTGATGTTCGCCCAAACGATTGAGTCATTTGATCGCTCCCCGGGCCTTGCCACGCAAGAGATGTGGACCATTCTTGACCGACTAATGAAACGCGGTGCACCTTACATTTGGATGGGTGCAACACAAATCACGGGTCTTCGCATGGGGGGTGTCGTCCAGCGAAATGGCGCGACAAGCGAAAACGTACTTCGATTTGCCGGTCGGATGGGTGACGCTCAAGCCCCTGGAGAAGCGGATTACCGGGTTACCCCGAGGATTGCTGGGGGACATGAGATATGGGTGGCCCTGAGTGGACCTGCTTCGGCTCGGGAATCTCTTGTTGTTCAGTTCGGAGAACTCACTCTGACTCCCGAGGATGGCCCGGTATCGTTCTACGGTTCATCATTCGGCTGGTACCGGGTGGGCACGATCAATCTGGTTCCCGGTGAGCATCAAATCACCGTACGCATCAAGCCCCAACTTGGGGATGAGATTTTGCTTGACGCACTCGTATTGAGTCCGCTACCATTCCGACCAGATGGGCCCCGTCCGCCTTTATCTTGGATGGATGACCAGATTGCCTCTACTCCATGAAGTTCATCTGGTTTTCGCTTACTTGCCTAGTCTTGGCATCCGGCTGCAGCGCGCCGGCGTCCGAGTCAAATCCTGCACATGTTCAGAGGTCTGCGTCAAAGGTCGAGGGCGGCCCCGAATTGGGGCTTACCATTGACTTGCCGGACGAATGGGTAACGGTCGACTTTGCGCAATCCGACTGGCGCAAAAACCTATCTGACCGGATCGAGGAGAATCCGGAGGTTGCAAAAATTGAACCTCTCATACCGCCTCGACCGTCGGACAGCCCAGTCAAGATGGTTTCGTTTGACGTCCGAAGTCAAGGAGACGGATTCACGGACAACATGAATATTGTGGTCTTGCCTGTGCCAGAGGGCATCACATTGGATATGTTGGTGGACGCGAATCTGGAACAAATGGAGGGACTGCAGGCGCGAGGAACATCTTTCGCCAAAAAGCGTGTGACCGTAGGCGGCGACGAAGCCGGCCTGGTGACCTGGGGCATGGAAAGCGGAGATAACCTGATCACCATGCGAACCTATTTCGTCATGCAAGGTGGGAAGTACTTCACCATCACCTATAGTTGCCTCGCGGCGAGAAAGCAGTCGTACCTCGCCGAAGTAGAGAAGGCGATGGCAACCGTCCGCTTTGTCTCGAATCCGTAGCCCCGGTATCATGAGGCGAGTGGGGAGCGGTGTTGCTTCCCGCGATTGGATAGCACCGTGGCGCTCACTTCGACTTCCTTGACCGAGACTGGCGGATCATTCTTTTCGACCGAGCCGACCAAAACCTTCATCCCCGAAGACTTTGTCGGCGACGAGAGGTTGATGATTGAAACTGCGGAACAGTTCAGTGTCAACGAAGTTCTTCCCCTGGCGGAACGTCTCGAAAAGCAAGAGGAGGGGTTGATGCCTTCCTTGATACGCAAGGCCGGTGAGCTAGGCCTTTGCGGTGTGGATGCTCCTGATGAGTTTGGTGGGCTCGGGCTCGGTAAGAATCTCGCGGCCCGCATCTTGGAGTTCATGTCGCTCGATGCGGGGTTCAGCGTAACCTACGGGATAACGAGTGGTATCAGCCAAGTAGGGTTGAACTTTTTCGGCACCGCAGAACAGAAGAAGGAATATCTGCCGCGTCTTACTTCGGGTGAATGGATCGGCGCATACGCGCTTAGCGAACCCAACTCGGGGAGCGATGCGCTTTCTATGAGTACCCGCGCGGAACAACGGGGCGACTACTACGTTTTGAACGGCACCAAAATGTGGATCAGCAACGCCAAATGGGCGGACATGTTCCTCGTTATGGCCAAGATTAATGGCGAACAGGTGACCGCATTTCTCGTGGAGAAGGATTTTCCCGGCGTAAGCGTTGCCCGCGAGGAACACAAGATGGGCCTCAAAGGATCCAGCACGGCTCGGCTCCTCTTGGAGAATGCCGAGGTGCCGGCGAGCAATCTTCTGCACTTGCCGGGACAGGGACACAAAGTAGCATTCAATGCGCTCAATATTGGCCGTTTCAAGTTGGGTTCGATGTCGCTCGGGCCTGCTCGCCAAGCGATTCACGCCGCGGCAGGTTATGCGTTGGACCGAAAACAGTTCGGGCAAACAATTTCCAGCTTCGGTTTGATTCGGCAAAAGTTTGCGGATATGGCAATGCTTTACTTTGTTGCGGAAGCGATGCTCTATCGGACAGGTGCGAACATTGACGCCGCGTTTGAGTTGTGTGGCGGCCCCGTTGAAGGCAATATGAAAGCGGCTGAAGAGTTTTCGATTGAGTGTTCCGCTTGCAAAGTGTTTGCCACCGAGGCCGAAGCCATCATCGTGGATGAAGCACTCCAAGTGTACGGCGGCTATGGATTCACCGAAGAGTTTCCCCTTGCCCGTATCTATCGGGATGCCCGCGTGAGTCGAATCTACGAAGGGACGAACGAGATCAACCGCATTTTTCTTGCCGACCGTCTTGTTCGACGTTGTGAAGGCAATGTTGTCGCCCACGGCGGTTCGTTTATCTCCGAACTCGCAGGCAGAGCATTTACTAAGTTTTCAAAAGAACAAGAGGTCGTCGGTGCTTTGAGCGATCTCACTCTTCTTTGTTTGGCAGAACAATCTGCCCGGCAACGTGCCGGCCGATTGGGTGGTCTCGCGCAGTCCGCATATGAACGATTTGTTGGATGGGCAAATCCTCGCGCCGTCGCCGCATACCAAAGGGTGATGGGTGAGTCGATCACTTTGCCGGCAACCCCGCCGACGCACACAGACGAATTGGCGACCGCAATTCTTGACAAGCGACGTCCGCTTTTCGGTTGACAAAAAAATGGGCCGGTCCGAAGACCGACCCAAATGTGCCTCTTTTGCTTTCCCTCTTGTTCAGATCACCGAAGTGGGTGTCTGTCGAGCGGGCCGGTCGGAGTTGCGTCTTTGCGCCGCTCCTTCGCGGAGTCGTTGAAGTCGTTGTCGAAGTCCGCCCGCCTCTTGCCGACGAGACCGAGCCTCATTGCGGAGTGATTCTAGCTTTTGCCGTTGCTCTTCGGTCAGCGCGCTCTGGAATCGTTCCCGCGATTGTTCAGCAAGTTGCCGCATCTCCGTGCGCCGCTGTTCTGCAGTCAGATCGGTGTTGTTGCGAAGAGCATCCATTTGCGCCTTAAGTTGTTCGCGCATCGCCTTGATTTCCTCCATCTGCCGATCAGTGAGTCCCAATTTTTCCTGCATCGCGGCAGCACGGGCCTGGTGGGCTCGTTCGCGCATTTGCTGTAGTTGCGCTCGTTGCTCCTCGGTGAGAACAGATTGCCCTTTTGACTTCGCGCTCTTGAGTGCGTCGAAGATTTCCGAGCGATCGGCCCCGCTCTCTCGCATTGACTTGACCTTGGCCCTTGTCTCGTTCTTAAGTGCCTCAAGTTGCGACTTCTGCTCCTGGGTCAAGCCAAGTTCTTGGGCGATCTTCGTCCGGCGGGCATCGGCGTCTTGTCCGCGATTGGCAAGTATCGCTCCGCCACCGCCTAAGGCGAGCACAGCGGCCAGAGCCAGAGGTGCGACGCCTCCTCGAACATTGAATCGTGCTTTCATGGTTTTCTTCCGCAGTCTCCCTTCCAACTACTGCGCCATGACGATGAAAATGCGCCCGAGTTCAGAAAATCTTGGCCGACCTAGTCTTCGTCCTCTTCTTCATCATCCTCTCCGCTGATAACGAGTCCGCGTTCGACTAGTCCGCGACCATGGGCCCCGGCCATTGCCACTGGATAGGGACGATCAGGGAAGCAGGCGAACCACACCGCACGGTTCATCTCATCCTCGTCCACTTGGTCCCATATGCTCCAATCCTGGTCCATGCTGTTTTGCGCGTGTATCAACGCTTCGCCCGAGAGGGACGAAACGGCCGGATTGAGTTGATCAAGGGGCTGATCCGGGGTCCGAGCGGAATAGGTTCGAAGATCAGGCTTGTCCGAGAAGAGGTGCAACATTAACGGGGAAGCCGCGTCCATTTGTGTCAGTGGCGGAAGTCCAAGAATATGAAGCATCGTGCGAACAACGCTGGTTTGATTCGCGAAGCGGATGGAGAGTGACCCTCTTTCTATGTACGGACTGATCACAAAGCAGGGTGACCGATGTCCGTCTACATGGTCAGTGCCGGCCTGCGGGTCATCTTCGGTCACAAGGATCGCCATCTTCGGCCAAAACTGGGATTGCGTGAGAGCCTCAACGATTCGCCCAAGGGCAAGATCGTTGTCCGCAACGTGGGCACGAGGAGTGGGCATGCCTGGAGATGTGCCACTTGCATGGTCCTGTGGCAAGTAGATAATGATAAAGTTAGGCAACTGCTTTTCGGCTTCGTACTCTTTGAGTGCGGTGAGAAAACGGTCGGCGCGGAGGACATCGGGAATCGCCATATTCCATCCGGGATAGCGAAGGTCCGAGTGCTTACGCAAGTTCTCGTTTGCGATTGATGGCTTCAACTCAGCCTTGTTTGCGCCCGAAACAAAGTCATCGTAGATTGCCTTGAACGACTTGATGTCGCCTTGGGGTGTGTTCATATCTCCCTCGCCGAAGTTCCGGAAGGTGAGTCCAGCCTCAAGTACTCGATCCCAGATGAACCCGGCCTTTGAAACGGGCAGTGGGTCATCGCCGGCGAACGGATAACTTCTAGTCCATCCACCAAACGACTTCTCTAAGTAAGCGGTTGCGTTGGCCTCCGTAGCCCAAGAGTGTCCGTCAGCGCTCAACACGCCGTTGCAATAGAAGTTATCGAGCAGTACGAACTCTCGGGCTAACGCATGGTGGTTTGGTGTAATCGACTCGGGGAATGCACAGAGAGAGGGTTCGCCATCGCCTTCGGGCATATCGCCAAGGATCTGGTCGTACGTTCGGTTTTCCTTGATTACGTAGACAACGTGCTCAATCCGCTCGGGCCAGGGGTTGTCTCGCGTGGCCACCGGGCCCCGCCGGATGAGCTTATGCTGGGCCAAAGCCAACTGGTGCCACTCGACGTTTTGTGTTGCATTGGAGAGATCCACCAATTGGACGATGCCAGTGTGATGATGGCTGTTGCTGGCGGCTGGATTTCCACCCCGCGACCCAATTCCTTTGGCGTTCGCGATGAAGAGTCGCTCACCTTCGACTAACAGCGCATCGGGATACCACGCTGCCGGGATGTGTTCTTCCTTCAGCTTGCCGGTACCCAAGTCCACTCGGACAACCATATTGTTGTTGCCGTTGGCGATCATGAGCGTACGCTCATCTGAACTCAGGGCAAGAGCATTCGGGGCACTTCCGAAGTCAAGATTAGGCATCGGACGCGTGTCGAATTTGCGAAGAAGTCGTCCTGTGTTCGTTTGAATCTCAGCGATGGAGTCGTCATTTGCGCACGAGACGTACAACCGGTCACCCTTTTGGTTGATAACGATTTGCGTCGGCATCAGACCAACTCCCGTTCGACGCACCACCTGTCCTCTTGCCGTATCCACGAAGACGATGGATGCGCGCTTTGCAACCCCGTTCTCTTCGATTGCAACCAGCGTGCCGGATGATTCCTGGGTTCTCTCGTCTTCCTCGGGAGGTGCGCCACCCCAGCAACTGACGGCGAGTGTCTTGCCATCGGGCGCCAGAGCAACATCATACGGTGCGATATCGACCTCAACCGTGCTTTCTATTTCCAGCGAGTCAAGGTTGACGAGCGCGATGGCATTACTCCGGCTCAGTGCCACCCATACGTGACGACCATCCACCGACAATGCCATTCCGTTGGGATAGGGTGCTCCGCCAACGGCTGCCGTAGGGAATACGACTTTTCGATGCCACCCCCATTTTCCGTCGGTAATCGTTGCTTCGTGGATAGCGTTGTTTCGGTCAGAGAACCAGATGTGGTTGTCGCTCGTGACAACCAAACCGTGCATAGACGCTCCGGCAGGCGAGGCTAACTCTTGTTGCACTGCCAACGTTTCCGGGTCCATAAAAACGAGTCCTCGATTGTCCTTGGCAACCAAAGTTCGCGGTGAAGGCACGATCGCCAAATCAACTGGTCTCCCGTTGAACTTCGCGAGTGTTCCGACCGGCTTGATTACCTGCCCAGTGGCCACGAGAAAGGCACCATCCTCGAGTTCACCGACTTTTGAGGTGCATCCGGTGAGCGTCCATACGGCGCAGATCACCAAGAACCAGAATCGAACACGCATGCCCCTATTCTTACCGAACGGCGGAAGTCTTATTTATCTCTGAACAATTCCGAAGCAAGATTTCCTCCGCTAAACTAGGTTACAGATGGGATCGTACGTATTGAGCGTCGGCGTTGAGGTCCATGCCGAACTTCGAACGAACAGCAAGATGTTCTGCCGATGTCAAGTTGCGTTCGGCGGTGAAGCGAACACACGTACCTGTCCCATTTGTCTGGGAATGCCGGGCACCCTTCCAGTGCCGAATGCCGCCGCTATTGAGATGGTGCTAAAAACGGCCCTCGCCCTCAATTGTCAAGTGCCCGAGCGCAGCGTCTTCCACCGCAAGAACTATTTCTATCCCGATTTGCCGAAAGGATTTCAGGTGAGCCAATACGAGGAAACAAACCCAATCGGCTACCACGGTTACTTGGACATTGAGACAAGTGCTGGTACGAAGCGAATCGGCATCAAGCGGGTTCACCTTGAAGAAGATACGGGCAAACTCCTTCATATGCCGGGCGGCGGCTCGGGGATTGACTTCAATCGAGCGGGAGTTCCGCTCATGGAAATTGTCACCGATTTCCCGCCGGACATTCACTCAGCGGAGGAAGCCAAAGAATACGCATCCCAGTTGCGTCAACTCCTCGTATGGCTTGGCGTGTGCGACGGCAAGATGGAAGAGGGAAGCCTTCGTGCCGAGCCTAATATCAGCGTCGCACCCGTTGGCGCCGACAAACTCGGCACAAAAACAGAATTGAAGAACCTGGGGAGTTTCCGGAGTGTTCATCTTGGAGTTGAATTCGAAGAGCGCCGGCAAATTGCGGTTTTGGAAACAGGCGGCAAGATCCTGCAGGAAACTCGCGGGTGGAACGAGGGAACGGAATCGAGTTATCTGATGCGAACAAAGGAAACGGAACAGGATTATCGCTATTTCCCTTGTCCAGACTTGGTTCCGCTTGAGTTCAGCCGCGAATACGTCGAATCCGTTCGCGAGCAACTTCCCGAATTACCACTCGCGCGAAAGAAGCGCTACATTGAATCGCTTGGCCTGTCGGCGCAAGACGCCGCATTGCTCATCGCGGATCGTGATTGGTCGGGGTGGTTCGAAGAGTGCGTATCTCGCGGCGGAGAGGCAAAGGCCATTTGTAACTGGATGAACGGTGACTTTGCTCGGCTCTTGAATGAGACGGGGCAGGTCGCGTGGCTTCAAAGCGAGCATCCGGAGGGGCGAGAGATTTCTAGCGTAACTCCTGCCCATTTAGTTGAACTGACGACGCTCATCGCAGACGGAACCATTAGCGGAAAGACGGCGAAAGACATTTTTGAACAGGTTTTCAGAGAGGGTGTCATGCCCTCAAAACTTGCCGAGGGTCAAAAGCAGATAAGCGACGGAGACTTCATCGCCGGGGTCGTTGCGGAGGCCATAGACGAGAATCCGGGGCCGGTGGAGCAATTCCGTGGAGGAAAGGAGGGCGTTTTGGGTTTCCTCGTTGGGCAGGTCATGAAGAAAACTCAAGGACGTGCCAATGCTCCCATGGTGCAGGCGGAAGTTCGAAGACAATTGGAGGCCGAGTGAAGAGGGCGTTTTTCACAATCTTGGCAATCGGTTTGGTGATCCCGGCCGTCCCTCAATCGGACGATGACCAAGTAAATCGGGTTATCAAGAAGGCACACGAACGACAGTCAACGCAGAACGACCTTTGGTTCAAGAACGGCGATTTTCCACGGTCTATTCAAAACCTGCGATTCATGAATGCCACTGATCCGAGCGACTACGAAGTTGTCACGAGTTTGGGCTGGCTTCTGTTCAGTACTGAGAACTACTCCGAGGAATGGGCAACTTACACTAGATTTGAAAGGATGAACCCGCAAATGCCGGACGGTGCCTTGCCGCTTGGAGAGATGCTTTTTAATCGAAAGGTTTGGTCGCAAATTCCTCCGCTCTTGGAACCAAGACTCGCGCGATTCGAAAACAAACTGCATGCGAACAACTTTCGCTTTCTTGGCCTCGCATACCAGCGACTCGGCGATTACGGGCAGGCCGTCCGCGTGTTTGAGATCGCGGTTCGAGTACATCCCGAAGACGTCAATTTGAAGCGCAATCTCGAAAATGCGCGAAGTCTGCTTGCGAACCCTACGCCGCCAGCAAGCCAGGGTAACCCGCGATAACCTCAAACTTTGCTCGGTCTGTTGTCGAAGCGGATTCGAGTGCGGAAGGTTGAAGACGGAGGGCTCGTTTCAAGTCTTCTTGGGCCTGATCGCGTTGACCGAGTTCCTCAAGCGCGAGAGAGCGATTGAGGTGGGCCCCAACATATCCGTAGTCAAGTGTGAGTGCCCGAGTGAAGTCGTTGATCGCCGGCCGAAGTTGACCAAGGCTCGCGTGAATTACGCCTCGGTTGTTCCAGTAAGCGGGTTCGTTCTGCCGGAGAGCGATCGCACGTGAACAGTTTTGGTAAGCACTCTCGTATTCCTCTCTTTGCAGATGAATCAACGAGAGGTGATAGTATGCGGGCGCATGGTTGCGATCAATCGTGGTCGCAAAATAGAACTTCCGTTCCGCTTTTTCGGTTTCTCCAAGGTGGAACAGAGCCACCCCCTGCAAGTTGAGAGACTCCGCATCATTCGGGTTTGCGGAAACGAGTCGGGCGAACATATCTTCCGCTTCGGTATATCTCTCTTCTCGAAGATAAAGGACCGCCGCATTGAACGTAGCGGACGCATTGCTTGGGTCTTGGGCGAGGGCGCGCTCAAAATGAACGAGGGCTCCACGATGATCGCCGAGGTGTGTCAAGCACGTTCCTTGTAGGTTCAATAGAGACGCATATGCGGGTGCGTCAAAGAGGATCTCAACGTATCCTTGCGCGCGCTGTGCGGCGGCCATCGCCATTTCGTAGCGTCCGAGTTCCAAACGCAACTCCGCAACCTCTCGCCACCATTCGGCCAACTGCGCCGGATGCACGGAAGCCCTCGCGTTCTCGACCATCAGTTCGAGACCCGCAAGGGTATCGCGAGCCGCTTGAGGGCTCGCGCTGGATGCCGGCCGATGCCGCAAATTGGAAACCTTCGCCAAAGGCATTCAATTGCGTTATTCCGCATTTGAACGTCAAGCGGGACATTCTTCAGTTACTTTTTTGACGGCGGTTGGAGACCCATCTCCGCCCACTGCTGCGGATCGATGTACGACGGTGCATCCATCATCGGATCGTATCCACTTCCGATCTTCGGGAATGCAATGACCTCACGAATGTTGTCGTCGTCGGTGAGGAACATCACTAGCCGGTCAATTCCGGGAGCGATTCCGCCGTGGGGCGGCGCACCAAAAGTAAACGCATCAAGCATATGGCCAAAACGTTCACGTTGCGTTTCTTGGTCAACACCGATGAGCGAGAACACTCGCGACTGGATATCGGAACGGTGGATGCGGATGCTTCCGCTTGCCCACTCCGTGCCGTTGCAGACGACGTCGTAGCAGTCGGCCCGCACGCGGGCGGGGTCTGACTCCAAGAACTCCAAATCGGACGCCTTCGGGCTGGTAAATGGGTGGTGCGACGGATCCCATCGCTCTTCGTCCGGATTCCATTCGACGAGGGGGAAGTCAAGCACCCAACCAAATGCCAGCTTTCGGCGGTCGCGGAGTCCGAGCTTTTCAGCGATCGCAAGTCTCAATCGGTTCAATGGCTCGTGTGTCACTGAATACTCCCCGGCAATGAAAACGATCGCATCCCCTGCCTCGGCTTTCGTCGCGGCAATGAGTGCGAGAGCTTCGGCTTCGCCGAGGAACTTGCTACAACCTCCCCGGATGAACACGCCGTTGCCCAGGTCACGGCTACCCTCGGCGGCCTGATTCTCAACCGCAAACCACGCCATCCCCTTCGCTCCAAAGTCTTTGGCGTGATCTTCAAGGGCCGACATATCTTTCCGGCTTTGCGAAGCGCCCTTCGGATACCGCAACGCGCGAACCTTTCCGCCGTCCTCCACGGTTCCTCGGAATACGGCAAACTCGGATTGCGCAACGATTGGGGTGGCGTCAACGATCTGCAACCCGAACCGGAGGTCAGGTTTGTCAGACCCATAAAGAAGCAACGCCTCGTCATACGTCATTCGCGTGAACGACTCAATCTTTTCTTTCTCCAGCCCGAACTCATCAATCAGGCCGTTGATCACTTCGATCGTCAGCCCTTCCATTAACTCGATGATCTGCTCTTGCGTGACGAAGGACATTTCAAGGTCGAGTTGCGTGAACTCGGGTTGGCGGTCGGCGCGCTGAGACTCGTCACGAAAGCACTTCGCAATCTGGTAGTAACGCTCGATACCCCCTACCATCAACAGTTGCTTGTATTGCTGGGGGGATTGGGGCAACGCATAGAACTGGCCCGGCTCAAGTCGGTAGGGCACGAGATAGTCTCTTGCACCTTCTGGTGAACTTCGGGTGATGATCGGGGTCTCAACTTCTAAAAACCCTTGCTCATCTAGGTATGCGCGAATCCGTTTGATGGCTGATGCTCGAATCGCAAGTCGGCGAAGCATCGACGGGCGACGCAAATCCAGATAGCGGTACTTCACGCGTAACTCCTCGTTGACTTTCCGCATTTGTTCTTCGTCGCTGACAGGGAAAGGCAAAACGCCGGCCGTACCGAGGACTTCAACCTTAGACACTTCGACCTCGATCTCGCCGGTTGCCATCCTGGGGTTCACATTCGCGGTGTCCCGTGGCTTGACCGTGCCCGAAATGGAAAGGCATGACTCGGCTTTGATGTCGGTTTCACCAACGCGTTGAGGATCAAGCATCAATTGGGTGATCCCGGTTCGGTCCCGCATGTCCACGAACTGCACGCCACCCAAGTCGCGAACGCGGTGCGCCCAACCTAAAAGTTGAACGGTTTGGCCCGAGTGATCCGAGCGCAATTCACCGCATGTGTGGGAGCGAGGCGAGAAGTTCATGGCGAACTTGGAAGGATACCGAGGGGGTTTATGAGGATAGGGAACGATGGATTGTTCGGCTGGGACGTGGACCCCCGTAGATTTATCAGCCAAATCACGAAATTGTGGGTTCAAATGATGCTTTCGTCGGCTATGCTCCGTCTCGGAGGTTTAGGATGAATCCAAATGATCCGATGGATGGGGGCTCCGGCGAAGGCCAACAGAACCCTTATGCCAGTCAACAAAGTCCGTATCCGCGTCCCGACATGGGTGGTCCAGGCTCCCCCTTCACTGCCGGTAGTTATGACTTCAGCCTTTTGGGAGAGGCTTGGGGTTATGTTCAGAAGAACTTGGGGCCATTCATCGTCGCAACGCTTTTATTTGCTGTTCCTTCAGTAATAGTGAACTTCATAACTCAGGCGATGCAACCGGCGGCCGATCCATCGAACCCAGGTGCCGCATTTGCCTTCATGCCCATCAGTTTTGGACTTGGCTTAGCCGGTACCTTTGTTGCCGGTGGTGCTTCGGTAAGCATCGCACGAATGTTCGTGAAGTGTCGGTCCGGATTGCCCGTTGAAATGGGAGACGTGGGTTATGGTTACGGTAAGTTCGTAGTTGCCGGACTTGTCGCAATCTTGATTCAAATCGCAACGAGCCTTGGCGTAATCGCCTGCTGCATCGGTGCTTTTGTGGTCGGTGGACTACTGATGGGTTCCTACGCTGTGTTGGCAACGGATGAGTCTGCCGGAGTTGGCGACGCTCTCATGCGATCGGTCGATGCGTTCAAGCCGACAATGTGGAAAGCAGCCGGATTCTGGTTCGTCTGTGCTTTGGTCGCTGTCCTTGGCGTCATCGCCTGCGGTGTCGGAATCTTAGTCACGGCCCCAGTTGCTTTTGGTGCGATGACGTTGGCCTACCTCAACTTGACTCAGCCAGCGCCGATGGCCCAGTACCCGCCGAGTTCGTAGAACGAAGCCATCTCCGGAAGCCCTCAACCTGATGGTTGGGGGCTTTCTTCGTCACTTGGTCGCAGGTTATAACACAATATGTGGGAACCCGCAATGCCCATCGTCGCCAAAGCATTCTTCTACCTCTTCCTCGTACCGGGGGCGCTAGCGGCATTCTTCCTCCGAGAACGATTACGGAAACTCAACCATCCCGCCGCCAAGTGGATTGCTCTCCCACTGATCCCGTTGCTTCTATTCACGATTTTGCGGAACATCCCTCTCTTCGCCATCACATATGTTTTGAGCATCATTCTTTGGTCGGCGACCGAGCGCAGTACCCGGCGCAGCCTGCCTTATCGGTCAAACTAATGCCTGCATGGACCCGATCGCCGAACTTCGTCAGGAAGCCGAATCTGCTTTTTCATCGGCGGCTACGACGGCGGAACTGCGCGAAGCAGAGATCAAATACCTCGGCAAAAACGGGCTAGTGACCGGGCTGATGAAAGGCATTGGGGCCTTGAGCGCAGAAGAGCGACCGGCATTTGGGCAGCGAGTCAATGACGCCCGCCGGCACCTGACGGCGGCATACGAATCCCGGTACGCCGCACTACGACAAGGTGAACTCGCCCTCCAGTTTGAGCAGGATCGGCTAGACATGACGCTACCCGGGCATCCGCCTCGCGTCGGAATAGAGCACATCCTCCAACAGACGACGAACGAGATCAAGCGAGTCTTAGGGTCAATGGGATTCGTTTACGAGGAAAGTCCTGAGGTTGAGCTATTCAAGTACAACTTTGATGCCCTGAATTACCCTCCCGACCATCCAGCGATGGACGCGCAGGACACATTCTACCTCCGAGATGACGTCGTGCTACGAACCCAATGTACTGACCTCCAAGGAAGGATTTACGAGAAAGTTGAGCCGCCTCTTCGATTCTTTACCGTTGGTCGTACGTATCGGAATGAAGCGGTTGACCGCACCCACGGGCACACATTCCACCAAGTGGATGCCTTTATGATTGACGAGGGCATCTCCATGGCGCATCTCAAAGGCACGCTCGGAGCATTCGCCCGGGCCATGTTCGGTGATGAGGTGAGGGTGCGATTCCGCCCCGACTTCTTCCCGTTTGTTGAGCCTGGTGTGGACTACGCAATCTCCAGCCCGAAGTTGTTCAACGGTCGCTGGGTGGAACTTGGCGGGGCGGGGTTGATCCACCCGAACATCCTCGAGCAACACGGCATTGACACCGACCGATTCAGCGGATTTGCGTTTGGCCTCGGGGTCGAACGGATTCCGATGATGCGGTACGGCATTGACGATCTGAGAAACTTCTTGGAGAACGACCTGCGCTTCTTGCGCCGCTACGCCTAGCCTCCGCGCCAAGGTTCAGTAAACTCGCCCGCGTGAAGCTTCCGGTCTCCTTGCTCAAGGACTACGTCGTCACCGACATGAGTCCCCAAGAATTGGGCGACCTCTTCACCATGACAGGGTTTGAGCTTGAGGAGATTATTGAGATCCGTGGCGAGCCTGTCCTCGACATCAACATCATGGCGAACCGCGGCGACGGAGCCTCCATCGTCGGCCTCTGCCGCGAACTTCTTGCGAAAGATCCGACAGCAGTGGCGACGCCTCTTCTTGAGAGGCTTTTCTCCGGCTATGCACTTCCCGACGACGAGTCTCGCGACATTTGGGAGCACGCCACCATCACGATTGAAACTGAAGAGTGTTCAAGGTTTGGGGCCCGACTATTCCGGGGAATCACAAATGGCGAGTCTCCAGACTGGTTGAAACGCGCGGTCGAACTGCTCGGCCAACGTCCGATCTCACTTTTGGTTGATCTAACGAACTTCGTGATGTTCGAGACGGGGCAACCACTACACGCTTACGATTACGATCATTTGCACGGACATCGGATCATCGTCCGACAGGCTAAGGAGGGCGAAAAGATGCAGACCCTGGACGAAGTGGGACGTGATCTTGACTCCTCCATGATGATGATCTGCGATGCTGATCGGACCATTGGGGTCGCGGGAGTCATGGGTGGATTGGATACGGAAGTTTCGGCGTCGACCAAGAATTGTCTACTGGAGGCGGCTTCGTTCGACAAACAATCTATTCGGCGAACAAGGAAGCGACTCGGACTCCACACTGAGGCGAGTTACCGTTTTGAGCGATACGTTGATCCTGAAGGTGTGGTCCGGGCCATCAACCGTTTTGCGGAATTACTTCAGGAAATCACCGGTGTCAAAAGCGTTGGGGGTGTTGCCGATGTCTATCCTTCGCCTCGTACGGCTACTTCCATCCGTTTAGACTTGAAGCGAACGCGGACCTTACTGGGAATGCCGGTGAGTCTCGATGAGGCGGCGACCTATCTCACACGACTTGGATTTACTGTCGAAGTGAATCAAGAAGAAGACTCGCTTACCGCTAGGGCCCCATCTTGGCGCGACGACATTGTGCGGCAGGATGACTTGATCGAAGAGATCGGACGGGTACACGGATACGAAAAAATTCCCGAGGCTTTGCCTATCGGCTCGACCCCACTTGGTGGACCGCATGGACAACACCTGTGGACTGACCAACTTCGGGCGGCCGCGCTCCGAACCGGACTCAACCAGATCATTAGCCACTCTTTACGAAAGGAGACCCCCTTGGATGCGCCTGGCGGATTGATTCCTCTGAGAGAACCTGGGTCGCCTGAGCACGCGTTCCTACGGAACTCACTCATGAGTAGCCTCGCGGAGGCGGCAATTCGGAATGGCGGAGATGACGTTCAACTTTTCGAAATGGGCCGCGTTTTCGTTCCGAAAGAAGGAAGCGAGGGTCTCCAACCGTATGGTGAGACACGAAGTCTTGCTTTCCTCATCACGGGAGACCTTGACGCTCCTACATGGAAGAAAAGGGGAGACGAAGCGGACTTGTTTGCGGCGAAGGGTGTGTTAGAGTCGCTTGGGATTGCAGCGCGTCGTTCGCTCCGATTTGATAAGCCGGTTACGCTTGACCCGAGACTGCACCCTACGCGGCAAGCCGACTTGGGAGTAGGCGTGTTCGGGCAGATTCACCCTGAAGTGGCTTCGGCAATGGATTTGCCGGAGATGACGTTTCTGGCGGAGATCAATCTGGACGCCTGGTATTCGTCGGAGGCCATAGAGCCAACCCACGCTGCATTGCACCGTCATCCAGCATTGCGACGCGACATTAGCGTGCTTGTGCCGAGTACCGTCGCCTATGAAAAACTAGAGGAGGCAATTTGTTCGACGGGTGGCGATCTTTTAGAGAGTCATTGGCTTTTCGATGTCTACGAAGGGAAAGGTGTGCCTGAGGGGCACCGAAGTTTGGCGATCGCCCTCGTCTTCCGCAAGGACGGAAACTTCACGGACGAGGAAGGGAACCAGGCGCGGGATGCGATCGTTGCGGCGCTTGCTGAGCAAGGGGCGATACTGCGATAAGTAAGGCTTGGGCGGCAACGCCAATCATAAGAGTGAATCCAAGCGCCCTAAATGCGAGTGGCCACTGGTGATAGTGGTCGAAGTGCTTAAGCCACGCCATGGGCAAGAACGCCACTAAGGCCGCGAGCCATGCAAAGGCGACCGACCAGCGGTCGCGGCTTTGTATGACAGCGATAACTGCAAGCGATAACCCAACAACGGTGCCGATAAAGCCCCAAGTTTCCGAGAAGAGGAGCGTGATGATGTCGGTCTCTATCGCAGACCATAACGGTCGCCAAGCGTTCACGGCGGGGAAGGCGTAATCCCAAATGGAGATCATCACTCCCGGACCACTACGAAACTGTTGCTCCTGATAGCGCGAGACGTCTTGCGGAAGGATTCCCACGCGTAGCCTCCAGTAGAGGAAAAGAATCACCCAACTGAATAGGGGCACCCACCAGTGGGGTTTTCGCTTCTCAACGAGGGCAAACCATACGGCAATTCCGACGAAAAGGGCGGGAAGGGTAACGGCTTGCTCGTAGCTCCCAAGCGCGGCGAGGATCCCCACGAACGACACGACCAACCAAACAGTCCCGCGTTTCCAACACCGAACTTGGGTGCCACTCGTGCTTTGGGTGACCGGCGCATCCTCGGGGGTCGTCATCACTTCTCGGCGCGGCGACATAGTGCGCTCGAATCGGGCATAAGCCGCAAGTGCGATCAAACCGCAGACCGTCATGGTGCTCGCGGTGCGGCCCGGAACCCAGGCAATCATTCTGAAAAACAAGTCGTAGGTGGGGAGCGCCCAAGTTGCCACGAGCCACCAAGCACCGAACGAACAGATTGCCACGGCGACTCTAAACTTGCCACCTCCTCGGAAAACCATAAGGAGAGAGAGGATTGCGAAGGCATACGCGATGCTCGCGACAGGGCGAAGATCAATGGCAAGATGCCAAATACCAAACAGAGAAGCGGCGATTCCCGCCTGCCATGCGCGCCCGGTCAACTCGCGGACAAACCAGTAAAGCCCCCAAACGCAGAGCATGACCAACAAGGCATTGGTTTCGCCAAAGGCAACGGGGTTTAGCCCGGCCCGCGAATAATCCCACTCAAAAGTTAGCGTTGAAATCGGACGGTAGAAATGGTTGAAGAGTGGCCAATCTCCTCGAAACCACTTGCCGGGATCGTTCGCATCCCTGATTGCCTGAAGGATCGCCGCGGTATCCGTATCCCGCAAGAGGTTCGGCCCAGAGGCTCGGCGGTTCCAAATGAGAACGCTCACCGCCAGGGGCAAGATCGCCCAAAGTTGGTCGGTGAGCCGTCGTTTGATTAGTGACTCTCCGAGGCGTTATGGCTTTCGGATTCGGAAGAGGAGGATGTCGAAGCGTCATCTTCAGAGTTCGTATGCGCTTCAACGCCCGGCTTGGGAGCATTCGTCTCGTTTGACATGGTTGGCTCTACCGGTGCGGTAGCTGTGCCTTCCAAATGACCTGCCGAGTCGTATACATCACCAGGCGCATGGCTGATATCCATCGCGGGCGCATCTGAATGCGAATCCTCGTCGCTGTGTTCGTTGGTTGTGCCATGGTCTGTGCCCGTGTCATGCCCACTCTCATCGTGGCTTGCATCGCCGTGAGACTCGGCGGCATGATGTTCGGGTGCCGGGTTCGCCATTCCGTATCCAACAACTGCGGCGAGGACTACGAAAAGGATAAAGAACGGAACGGCCGTTCCCTTGTTTTTGAGTTCACTCATGAGGGACCTGATTCGTAAAGCAAGGATACTCTCTGTACGATTTCATATCTAGCGAGTCCCGCGGATTTGCCCGATAAGTACCGCGGCGCCAGCGAAGAGTACTGACGCGATGCCAACGGAGGCCATGTAACCGCTGGGGATGCCAAAGCCTCGATTCAGCCCATCTATCAAGCCGCCGGTCACACCCACAATCAACTGAGCGAACTGACCGCTACTGCTCCACATCCCCATGTCTTTGCTCAGTTCCTCGGGGTCGGGCATCACGTCGCTGGCAAGTGCCCACTCCGAAGACATATATGCACCGTAAACGAGGCCAAATCCGATCGCCAGGGCCATCGTGAGCGATAGCGAACGGGAAAACATAAACGGGATAAGAAGAACGGCAACACTCATTCCGGCTCCACGCATCATCGGCTTTCGTCCCCATCGGTCGATCCTGCGGGCGGCAAAGATTGCACCCAAAATGCCGAACGTGGCGATCATCAAGAGAACGAGCGAAACGGCCGATTCAGGTGGAACCTGAAGATTGAACCATCCGGTTAGAGTCCCATCGGCATTACGGTTGTAGGAGTCGCGAAAGAAGTTTTGCAGGTACACCGTTATAACGTAAGCGCCGGTCGCTGCCATCAACCGCGTCGTCCAAACGATTCGAAAGTCGTGGCTTGCCCACGGCTTGGTGTATCCCTTCCAGAATGGCACTTTCGCCCGATCGGTACTGGTTTGATTTGGCTCAGGAAGAACTTGGAGGGTGATCAGGCTACACGCGATTGTGACGGCCGCCAAGACTGCATATGCAGCAAGAAGATTGCTCGCGAGAAAGAACATCGAAATGCCGCCCACGAGTTGAGCCGAGAGGGAGAGTTGACCGATCACCGAACTGGCAAAGCCTCGCTTCTCTTGAGGAACAACTTCGGGAAGTGCGCCCCCATACGGCCCTTCAGCCACGTCGTCGGCGACTTGGACGAGGAAGTACCCTGCGAAGAGCATCCAAACTTGATTCGCCATTGCAAGACCCGTAAGAAGGGCCAGAGTCAGGAGCATTCCCGCGATCACAAAGCCCCTTCGCTTGCGGATTCGATCGCTCCAATCGCCGAAGATTGCGGGCCCAAAAGCCGCCCAAGCCGCCCCTAAACTGACGATAAGACCCCAAGTAGCGTTGGCATTTCCTGGACCCGTGATGGCGTAGGTTTGCTTCTGCCCCAAGACGTTGAGGACGCAGAACCACTTGAAGCTTTGACCAAACTTATAAGCGGCGAAGCGGGCATTCCAATTCCAAGTATCAACGTACGATCGGGACGCCACGGGTTCATCATAGCGCGGTTCTCGGACGGGTATCGTCCGCCCTGTCCCATGAACCGCACGCAACACCAAGACATCCGAATCGGCACCCTCGCGGGGATGTCTGATGCGCCTTCCTACCTTGCCCAGATCGTGGACTACGGATTTGAGTCATTTGAACTTACCAACTGGGCGAAAGTAGACGTAGCAGACCTTGAAGAACACGCCAAAGAGATTCAGGGTGTCATCGGCGGAAAGGCGGTGATCAGTAGCATCGGGTGCTACGGGAATCCTTTGACTGACGCTCAAACGGCGGCCGACTTTGGTCGGCTCATTCGAAACGCGAAGGCATTTGGGTGCGACGTTGTTTGCGGATTCGCCGGAGCATTGGAGGATCGTCCGGCGGACGAGTCCATACCGCGTTTTCGGGAAGTCTGGGGCGAATTGGCGCGGGTAGCGGACGGCGAAGGGATACGGATTGCCTTCGAGAACTGCGATATGGGCGGAACATGGGATCGGCCGAAATGGAACATTGCCCATTCTCCCAAGGCTTGGAGCATGATGTTTGATTCAGTAGACTCCCAATCGCTTGGTTTAGAGTGGGAACCGTGCCACCAAATGGTCAGTTTGATTGAACCGCTTCCCCAACTCAAGGAGTGGATCGGCCGCGTCTACCATATTCACGGAAAAGACGCAACGATTGAGCGCGACGTCCTGGCTCGGCAAGGTCTGAGATCAGGGGAGACATTTGTGTGGCACCGCACACCGGGTTTTGGTGACACCAACTGGACTGATCTGATTTCAATCCTTCGCATGAATGGTTGGACAGGGGCGATTGACATCGAGGGCTGGCATGATCCCGTGTACAAGGATGACTTAGAGATGACCGGTCAGGTCCACTCGATGAACTACCTCAAGGCATGCCGAGGCGGCGCGTACGTCCCCAATCCAAACTAGAGTTGCCCCGGTTCGAATCGGCCGGGGCAACTTTTGCCTTACTCTTCGCCGTCTTCCTCTTCCCCGTCGATGTCACCACCGTCTGGGCTCTGGATGATCCGCGCGATACTGGCTATCTGATCGTCGCCCGAGAGGTCAATCAACTTCACGCCCTGGGCGATGCGACCAACTTGCCGGACATCCTTGACTTTCAATCGGATGCCCTTGCCATTCGTGGTGAGGAGGAGCAATCGGTCGTCATCTTCCACGACTTCCGCACCAATGATTTCGCCGGTCTTGGCCGTGACGTTCATTGTAAGAATGCCCTTGCCACCGCGCTTTTGTCCGCGATAGTCGCTGAGGGGAGTGCGTTTGCCGTAGCCATTCGAACCCACCACCAACATGGTCATCTCGTCGTCGGCGACATTGGAGGCCACGATAATGTCGTCGCCACCTAGCGTGATGGCGCGAACTCCTCCCGCTTGTCGCCCACGATCGCGAGCGTCGTTTTCGTCAAAGCGGATGGAAAGGCCCTTCTTCGTAACAAGGATTACGTCTTGATCGCCTTTCGTGACGAGCACCCAGCCCAGTTCGTCGCCTTCTTCAATATCAAACGCAATCAGACCGTTGCTGCGAATATTCGCGAACTTCTCCATTGCGGTGCGCTTGATTTCGCCGCGCCGGGTGATCATGGTCAAATACCCCTCGGCTTTGATATCTTTCACGCTTACGGTCGCGGTTACCCGTTCATTGCCATCCATCGCGATGTAGTTGATGACGGGCATTCCGCGTTGATAACGGCCAGATTCAGGCAAGTCGTAGGCGCGCAGCTTAAACACACGACCTCGGTCTGTGAAGAACAGTACAAAGTGGTGCGTGTTCACTTGGAAGAGGTGCGCCGGTTCGTCGTCCTGCTTCTGAACATTCTTCATCCCCTTTCCGCCACGCTTCTGCTGCCGATACGCGTCAAGGCTGATACGCTTGATGTAACCGTCGCGGCTGATGCTAATAATCGCCTCTTCTTCGGGTATCAGATCCTCTTCGCTAAAGTCGCCGGCTTCACGCTCGATAATGCGGGTCCGTCGCTCATCGGCGTGCTTGTCTCGCATCGCCACAACCTCGGCACGT
>JAHBTC010000021.1 GCA_019638835.1 Fimbriimonadaceae bacterium | reverse complement strand
CGGACAGGAGCAATCCCCGTGATCAGTAATGTGACAGCAACGACCGAAAATGACTGGTCTAACCTTTTGGTGCAGCAACTACAAAACCCGGTGAGATGGACGGAAAGTATGCGGTTTGGGGTCTCTAGAGGAGTCTCGACGCTGGTGGAATGCGGACAGGGGGAGGTCCTGGGTGGTCTAATGCGCAGAATCGATCCTTCGGTGCAAAGTCTTCGGGTCATGGATACGGCAACTCTTGAGGAAACCGTGCGAGCATTGGAGGCTGTGAATGAGTGAGAGCAAGGTTGCCGTTGTCACGGGTGCTAGTCGAGGCATCGGACAAGCGATTGCGATTGCGTTAGCCAAGGATGGGTGTCAAGTCGCTTGCTTAGCCTCGAAAGCAGAGAATGCGGCGGAGACTGTTCGGCAGATTACCGATGAAGGTGGAAACGCGATCGCGTTTGGGGCTGATCTTGGCGAAGGCGGCGGGATTGACGCACTTGTAAGCGATATTGAGAGTCAGCTAGGCACCCCGACCATTCTCGTCAACAACGCGGGGCTCACCCGAGACACGTTACTGATGCGGATGAGCGACGAAGATTGGCAGCGAGTTATCGACGTGAACCTGAATGGGGCTTACCGGATGACCAAGGCGTTGCTTCGCGGCATGATGAAGGCTCGCTGGGGACGAATCGTGTCCATTAGCAGCGTGGTTGGACTCCACGGTGCCCCTGGACAAACCAACTACGCAGCCAGCAAGGCCGCCCTCATCGGGTTTACAATGTCGCTCGCCAAAGAAGTGGGTAGCCGAGGTATCACGGCGAACGCCGTAGCGCCGGGCTGGATTGCAACCGACATGACTGCTGAACTGCCCGAAGATCAGCGCGAACATGTGGTCAAGTTGACTACGGTGGGCCGCCTTGGCGAGCCAGAAGACATTTCCAGCGTCGTCCGATTCTTATGTTCTGAGGAAGCGAGTTTCATCACCGGACAAGCGATTACCGTAGACGGTGGGCTCACTCTTTAGCCAAAGGACGTGTCATTCGCACATGGTCCTTGCGTCTTCCGTAGAAAGCCGATGGTAATATCCGCCCGCCCCTGACAAAAGGCAGGGGGAGCCAGAAGCATGTCCGACAACATCCTGGAACGCGTAAAGAAAGTCGTTTGCGAAGAATTGAAGTGCAGCGAGTCAGAAGTCGTTGAGTCCGCCTCGTTTACTGAGGACCTCAACGCTGATTCGCTCGACGTGGTCGAATTGATCATGGCGGTTGAAGAAGAGTTCGGAATTGAGGTTCCGGACGATGATGCTGGCAACCTGAAGACCGTTGGTTCACTGGTTGACTACATCAAGTCGAAGAGCAACTAACCCCCGGTTTTCGCTCCTTCTGATCTTATGAGTGAACGTAGGTGGCGTCGTGTTGTCGTCACAGGGCTTGGGGCCGTGTCTCCCGTTGGAATTGGTGTTTCCGACTACTGGTCGGCACTGACGAATGGAGCAAACGGTGCTGGCCCGATCACTCAACTTGACGTCAGCGCCTTCACGACTCGGATAGGAGCTGAGGTCAAGAATTTCGACCCGTCCGACTGGGTGGAGGGGAAGGATGCGTCTCGAATCGATCGCGTCATTGCTTTCGCGGCGGCCGCTGCAAAGCAAGCCGTGCTCGATTCCGGTTTTCCGGAAGGCGACGATGCCCGCATCAATGCAGGAGTACTGATTGGCTCCGGCATTGGCGGTCTCATCACCCTTTGCGAGCAGTACGAGAAACTCATCAAGGATGGCCCTCGCCGGATTTCACCCTTCCTCGTGCCGTACATGATCCCTGACATGTGTAGTGGGTTCGTCTCAATTCAACATGGATTTCGCGGCCCCAACTCGTGTGTCGTCACGGCATGCGCTACCGGCGCAAACTCTATCGGCGAGGCGGCGGCAATGATTTCGCGGGGCGACGCCATTGCCATGATCGCCGGTGGGGCTGAAGCTCCCATCAACCCGATAAGTATGGCTGGGTTCTGTGCGGCGCGCACCATGAGTACGCGCAACGACGACCCACTTCATGCAAGTCGTCCTTTTGATGCCGAACGAGATGGCTTCTTGATCGGTGAAGGCGCGGGTGTTCTCGTACTCGAAGAGTTAGAGCACGCTCAATCGCGGGGAGCGAAAATCTATGCTGAGTTGATTGGCTACGGGCAGAGTGGCGATGCTCATCACATCACTTCACCCTCGCCCGATGGCAATGGGGCAGTGCGGGCAATGCAAATGGCAATTCGCAACGCGGGGATCGCGAACGAGGACATTGATTACATCAACGCCCACGGGACGAGTACCGATCTTAATGACCGCACGGAAACACTCGCTATTCGGACTTTGTTTGGCACGCATGCCGATCAACTTGCAGTGAGCAGCACCAAGTCACAGATTGGACACACTCTGGGGGCCGCCGGCGCACTCGAGGCAATCGCTTGTATCAAGGCATTGGAGTCGCAAATTGCGCCGCCAACCATCAATTACGAGAATCCTGACCCGGCTTGCGATCTAGATTACGTGCCGAACGAAGCCAGACCAATGAAGATTCGAAATGTACTGTCGAACTCGTTCGGTTTTGGTGGTCACAACGCCACGCTGATTTTCACATCGCCTCGCGACTAAACTAGCGTTCATGGAGACTTGGATCCAGGCATTTCTGGACCATCTTCGTGCCACCAGATCAGCCCACACCGTTCGGGCATATGCTGCCGATCTTGCCCAACTTTCCCTGAGCACGGGAGGAAAACTCGACTTTGCTGCGAGCACACTGTTGAGATATCTTCGAGACTACGGCGTGACCCCAACCACCCGGGCTCGAAAACTTAGTTCTCTGCGCGCGTTCGTCAAGTTTCTTCGGGCAAACGGAATTCTGGATGGTGATCCAACGGCGAGTTTAGAGGCGCCCTATAGGCGACGCCCTCTCCCCAAGGCTCTTTCCGAACCTCAGGCAACCGACCTCCTTGACCAACTCCCGACCAGCAAAACGCCTCTTCGGGATCAGGCGCTTTTGGAGCTACTCTATTCGGCTGGTCTGCGAGCGGCCGAAGCCGTCGGTCTTGACGAAGTTGACCTTGATTTGCGACGTGGTCAGGCCCGTGTATTGGGCAAAGGAAACAAGGAGAGAATTGTCTTGTTCGGTGAGGCATGCGCCCGCGCGCTCGCTGCTTACATGGAGGAAGAACGGGTGCCTCCCATCCATGGAACCCCTTTGTTCACCAATCATTCGGGGGAACGGATCTCCACACGAACTCTTCAAAACGTAGTGAAGCGGTGGGCACAAGCCGCAGGGTTACCATCGGAAACAAGCCCGCATACTCTCAGGCATAGTTTCGCCACCCACCTCCTCAATCATGGAGCCGATCTCAAGACGGTACAGCAGTTGCTCGGACATGCAAGCTTGGCAACTACTCAGGTTTACACCCATGTCAGTGTGGAGCGGCTCCGCCAAGTGGTGCAAGAATCTCATCCTCGAGCGAAGGAAACAGGCCCCGATGACAAGACTTAGATCCAGGTTGTTGCTCGCCGCAACAGCTTGTTCGTAATGGGGCGAGGCAAGTGCGCAAACACAAATCCGGGCCAACCCACAATGGCGTCTAACTCATAGTCTTCCGGAGGCCCGATGAGAACGAGGGGTGTCGCGGAAGCGTGGGGGTGTTCCATCTTTGCATGGGCAAAGGCTTCGTAGCCCGCAATTTTATGCGGTTCGGTCAAAGTGGCCAGCATGTCCACGAAGATCAGGTCTGCGCCGTCGCATGCGTCAAGAGCCTTTGCCGTGTCATCGGTAACGACAACTTCATCGTCGGAGAAAAAAGCACGGTCCGTAGCCGCGACGACCTCTGCGTCGGCGGTGAGGAGCACGTACTTCATGAGCCTAAGGATACCGAGGCACCAGCCGCCCCGGAGGTCGCTCGTGAAAGTTTTCCCCCCGTTCCCCGGAGAATTTCACAAAACTCTCGGTCACGTCGCAACAATTCAGGATATATCAGCGTATACTGATATATAGGCAGCAGGATGATGGAACTGACGCACCACGCAGAAATCGAGCACGCAATGAATCAGGCGAGGACCGAGTCAGAGTCTCGCCGGTTCCAAGCGATGCGGGAAGAGACGCGGCGCCGCGCGTACTCCATGGCTTTACAACTCACACGAAATCCAACCGACGCTGAGGACTTAGTGCAAGAAACCTATTTGAAAGCGTGGCGAGGGTTCGACAGCTACCTTCCGGGCAAGCCGTTCCTCAACTGGCTACTCCGCATCATGCAACGCGCCTACCTCGATAGCCGACGTCGGCAAAATCCAATCCGAAAGGCGGAATCTCTCAACTCGATGGTGAGCCCGGGCAACGGCGAGATTCAAGAGTTACAGATTCCAGATCACTCCGCTCCCGTAGACGAGAACATTTTGATTGAGGAGTTTCGTCGCGAGCTTCATCTTGCGATGGAGGAATTGCCAAAGATTTATCGGGAAGCGATGGAGTTGTGCGACCTTGAGGAGATGAGTTATGCCGAGATCGCGGATTACCAAGGAACGACAGTTGGTACGGTTCGTTCACGCATCCATAGAGGGCGTCGGTTGTTGCGCGAAATCGTACAGCAACGGGGCATTTCGCTTCCAAGTCGTGCTCACCGCTAAAGTTTTCTGTTGATTGAGCCGAAAATCCGAGTGGGATGAACTTGGCTTCTTCGACCGCCGCTCTTCGTGCTGCGCAGGCAGCCTATGCAGAGCGACCTCAGTCCGTCTCCGCGAACGCGGGGGTGGAAGTATTGAAGAAGTCGTTGCAAGCGGACAAGGATGCCGCAGAAACCTTGCTCAAGACCCTTGAGCCCAAAGGACGCATACTCGACATCCGAGCCTGAATCACGCAGGTATCCTCACGCACCTGTGAGCCGCAAGACTCCATCGCGACCGGTTTGGTGGAAGAACTCATTCTTCATCTTCGGTGTCCTCCTTTTAATCGTGGCCCTGTGGGGTCTCGTCCAAGGGCAGGAAGCGATTCGTGACCCCGGTCAGAAACGAGAGAACGGGCTCGTCTTGATGTACTTTGGTGGTGCCGTTTTGATGGTCGTCAATGGGTATCTCACCCACCTGCAGGCCGTGCAGGCGTATGAAGAGGATGGTGGCGAAATGTCACCGACTCCGGTGAAGGAAGAAGCGTAAATGATTCAGTGTCAACAGTGCGGTCGCACGTTAGAAAAGGTTCCCAATTGGCTGGAAAGCGTTCCTGTCACGTTTGTCTGCAACAATTGCCCCAACCAAACGGTGAAGGGAATCACCGAAGTAGAACTTATGCCTCCTACCGAAGGTGAGGCAGGCGCAGAGCCAGCACCGAAGAAAAAGAAGGCGCTGAAGCAGGGCTAAGCCGCGCGCCGAATCGCACGCTCTAGCATCACCAATCTTGGCGTCATTGCGGCGCCAAGGTTCGATCGGCATGCGTGCTGAATGTCCGAAGGGGAAAGCCGAGAGTCCTGGCTGACGGTGACGCGGGACAGAAGAGCCCCGTTGCTACTCCAAACACTGGCGTCAACGACGTCGGGCTGGGTGCGTAAGAACGCTTCCGTCCGTCGTGGATCGGATGAGTCGGCCAAATGCAAATGCAATGCCACGAGTTAGGTTTCGGCATTGAAGCGCAGAAACTTAAGGGCAATCGGGCCCGTGAATCTACCGTTTTTAGCTTTTCGCGTTCGCGAGCCACGCGTTGTATTGTTCCTGAGAGTCAATATCCGTGCCAACAGAGGCGTCATGACAGATCACCGCTCGGATATCCATTCCAAGAAATCGCCCTACACGACGTTCCAACTCGCGAATGGGCAACGTCATCGGAAGCAACTGGCTTAGCAATACTCGACCGAGCGTCCCATAACCAACCATTCCGGCAAGGCGAGCAGGGCTCTTTCGGAGCGCATAAGCTCTTTCGAGCGTAGGCAATGCCTGCCGGAACGACTCGGTATGGACATACGCCGCGTTTCCGCCAGTAAATCGCCCCTCCCGCAACGGTAGCGTAGTGCGACGCATGCCTGGATAGGCGCGTTCGCAGACCTCGATCGGCACGATAGGGTAGTTCAGTTCGGCCGCCGGACTCGTCGAGGCAAGAAAACGATCCACTGCGTCAGAACTTAAGTCGGGAATATCCGCTGTGACCAAGAGCATCGTTTCCGATCGAACCAGAGCCATGCCCTGAGCCAGACTGTCTAAGAATGTGTTTCCGGGTTCGGCCCGGCGATGTTCTTCCGGTCCACCAACGGCTATTACGTCTCCAAGATGACGAACGGATTGGTGCACTTGGTCGAAGATTGTGTGATCATGGACGGGCAGTTGCCAACGCCATTCCAGCCCGGATTCCTGCTTCCATTCTCCTTTCAGGGCACCGCCAGCGAGGATTACGACGTCCATAAGCTTTCCTCCCGGGTCAACGTGTGGCAAACCCAAGCCTCTCCGACATCTTCTCGAGTCAACGGAGCATAGGCGTTTCGTGCGGAATCCTCATCGGCAAAGAAACCGAATACTGCCGAACCGCTTCCACTGAGTCCGGCCCGGATCGCGCCGTGATCCCGCAGGCGATCGATTGCTTCATCGCATGCGCGCGGTGCCACGCGCTCAAAGTCGTTGTAAGTTTCGTTGGCGTCGTTTGGCCACTCCCGGAAGGGATACGCGAGCTCGTCAAGTGCCTTGTAGCCCGACACTGTGCTTACCCCCACCGGGGGGCGCACGACGACTATCCACTCTTTGGCGAGGTCAGGGAGGGGCGTGATCTGGTCGCCGTAACCTTCGGCCAGCGCCCGGCCACCATAAAGGAAGAACGGGACATCCATCCCTACTGCTTTGGCGGTATCTCTAAGGAAGTGGTCTTCCCACTTTCCGGGTGCAATTCTTTGTAGACCTCGGATGAGTCCGGCGGCATCGCTACTTCCCCCACCAAGTCCACTTTCAGAGGGGATTCTCTTTTCTAGATGCACTTGAACTTTAGGCAAATCCGAGATTTCGCTCAGGAATCGTGCGACTTTTGAAAGCGTATTCTCTGTCGGCAACCCTGCCCAATCGCTCGTGATCGCAAATGAGTCGGAAGCAGAAAGCGTCAGCGTATCGGTCAAAGAGATGGTTTGGAAGACCGTACGTAAGGGATGATAGCCTCGGTCGTCGCGTGGCCCCACGGCAAGGAACGTGTTGATCTTCGCAGGGCATCGGACGGTCAGCTGAAGCATGATCGCATCCCCAGTTTAGTCATTGATCGGAACTAGAGAATGGGAACCGCCGATCCAATCCACCTCAGAATCGCCTCGTCATTTTGCTCAAACGGGGCAATGTCAAGCCTGAAGCGGCCGTACTTTCCGTCAAATCGGCGCAAGTGCACTTGCTCACTCAGGCCACAGCCGGACCGATTTGCTTTGATCCAGTTCCGCTGAAGCGTAAGAGCCTCGTCGGGCGGCATCAAATCGGTAAAGTCACGGCCAATCAGTTGGCTTGGTGGCAGTCCCGAATACCGCAGTGTATGGCTACTAACATATTCAAGAAGGCCGGACTTCCCGGCTAACCAAAGAATTACTTCACATCTCTCCAAGATTAACCGGATATCTTTGAGTTCACGCTCGATTCTCTCTGACGATCGATTCATTGCCTTCGCAATCACTTCTCCGCGAGTAGCCGCGTCGTATAGAGTGCGCAAGCGATCCCAATATGTCCTGACCGTGCCGGGGCTCAAACCAAGTTGACGCGCAATCGCTTTGTCAGTCAATCCCTCTGAACCTAGTGCGAGCACTTGGTCGAGACGCGTGTTTGGTGAGTGAAGATGACCGGAATCTGAATGACGTACGTCATTCGGAGGACGGACAAAAGTGAGACTTGCGCGAGATTCGGTCATCTGACAATCTGCTTCAACGTTCGCAAAGATCTGCGTATTGCAGTTCCGTTTGCGAATTCAGGGAACTGTCATGAACGAAGAAGTAGAAGTAGGCGTATCTCGACGAGCACTGATTCAACGTGCGGCACTAGGGTCTGGCGCCCTGTTGTTCGGCGGTGGATTGCTAGCCGGATGCGGAGGCAATGACATTATTGGTGGAGGAGGCGGAGTCTCGGACGCCGATGTCCTGAACTTCGCCCTTAACCTTGAGTATCTCGAAGCTGAGTACTACCTCATTGGAACGCAAGGCCGACGATTGATGACCGGTGACATCGGGTCAAATCCAGGCGCCGTCACCGGAGGGCGGCAAGTCACGTTCGCAACGCAAGCATTCAAGGACTATGCAGACGAGATCGCTGCGGACGAGGAAGCCCATGTGCAATTCCTTCGCGCGGCTCTCGGTAGCGCGGCGGTGGATCGCCCGGCGATCAACCTGCAGGAGTCGTTCAATACGCTCGCTCAGGCGGCTGGTTTGGGAACCTCGTTTGATCCGTTTGCCAACGAGATCAACTTTCTTATTGGAGCCTTCATCTTTGAAGATGTGGGTGTGACGGCGTATAAAGGAGCGTCTCCACTCATCTCAAACAAGACCTTCTTGGAGGCCGCTGCCGGAATCCTCGCCGTAGAGGCATATCACGCCGCTAATGTACGTACCGTCTTGTTGAGCCAAGGTCAGGAATCGGTTGTCCAATCCATCTCCGATACTCGCGATGCCCTCGACGGTGGAGACGACAAGGATCAGGGAATTACACGGGGCGGACGCGGAAACATCGTGCCGACTGATGCCAATGGAATCGCGTTCAGCCGGAGCACACGCGAGGTACTCAACATTGTCTACGGTGCCCCGAACGCCACTACTGGTCTGTTCTATCCGGACGGACTGAATGGCACGATTACGTCATAGGCTCGTCTATTGACCGTTGAGCCGTCGCTTGACCTCGTCCGGAATGTCCGGTGGCGAGGACCGAGCGACGGCTTCGCGATTGAACTCGTCACCCACCCGGTCAGGTCGCGGCGGAATCACGGAAATCTTCTCGGGAAATGGCGTCAAGGCAATTTCGTCCAAGGCTTGGTCAATCGCATCAAGTTGCATCTTGGCTTCCGTGACAGCCTCAAGGAACGCCTGACTCTCCGCTTCGACTTCGCGTCCACCAAACCGATGACCAAGCATCCGGATGCGAAGGGTGTCCAGAGTAGTCATGAAGACGGCGGCTTGGGCCTCGGCGCGTTTCACGCCCGCCATCACCGACTCAAGATGACGCTTGTACTCCGCAATGTTTTGGTCTGCGACCCGATACAACTCCTGCGCTTGGGGGTCGCGCGGGGCGACAAGTCCATGTCGCATTTGCGATGCAAGCCAGCCTTCGCTCCGTCCAACTTCCGTTTCCACGTCATCGGCCCGGCGCAACGCTTGATACAGATCATCCGCAAGTTTGTTGATCGTGACGGGCAATTCGGTCAGTTCCGCCACACCGGCCCGCCCGAGTTCCTTTGTGCTTGAATTGAAGCGACGGATTCGTTCCTGACATCCGGTCCACAGTGAGAGAAATCGCGGGTTCCGAAACCGTTTGAGAACGCTCTTGCGGTAGGCCGCAATCGCCACGAGACCAAAGCCCACCCCTGTGAGAAGGGCACCGGGAATGAACGACTCAGCGATTGCCGCGACCGCAACTCCGATTCCGATGGAAAGAAAGTAGCCGACGAAAGAGTTGAAAGTCACGAGTTCGCGCGCAAACACCTGGCGGTCTCTGCGAGCGATCTGCGTCGACATATCTCTTTCCTAGACGTTCGGAGGCCGCATTGGGTTGAGGTCAAGCAGTTGTTCTAAGCCTCGGGCTGCGCTAAGAACCCCTTCGTCGCCCATCACTGGCCCCATCAATTGGACGCCCACCGGTAATCCCTTACTGAGCCCGGCAGGCAAGGAGATCGCCGGATAACCGCCCATGTTAGCGGGAATTGTGCAGAAATCCATCAACTTGAGTGACATCGAATCAATCTCCCCGATTGGGAAGGCTACACATGGACTTGTCGGTGAGATCACGGCATCGTACTTCGACCATAAGGCATCAATCTCGGCGGCCATTTTCGCCCTCATTTGCTGCGCTCGAACGTAGTATGCGTCGAAGTATCCGGCCGACAATGCGTATGTGCCGACCATGATGCGAAGTTTGACTTCGTGGCCAAATCTTTGACCTCGGGTAGCACTGATAATGGCATCGGCTCCGGCCGCATCGGCACGCGGACCGTACCGGATCCCGTCGAACCGAGCCAAGTTGCTGCTTGCCTCAGCCGGGGCAATAATGTAATACGTTGTAATGCCAAGATTGAGCGACGGCAAACTGACTTCGTCCACTTCGGCACCTTCCGCACGGAGTCTTGCCACGGTGGACTCGATCACCGTGCGAACTCCTGGTTCGGTTTCCTCGCCCATTGTTTCCGACGGCAAGGCAAATCGCAAACCTTTCACCGACCTTGTTTTGAAGGCATCGGGCTTCAGCGCCGCATCCAGAAGTGAAGTGCTGTCCCGATGGTCGTGTCGCATGATGGCCTGCGCGGCGAGCGCAACGTCCTCTACCGTCAGCCCGAATGGACCGATTTGGTCAAGGCTGGAGGCGAATGCAATCAAGCCGTAGCGCGAGACTCTCCCGTAAGTCGGTTTGAAACCAACGGTGCCGGTCAGCGAAGCCGGTTGCCGAATCGAGCCACCCGTGTCTGAACCCAATGAAATTGGCGCAAGGCCGCCGGCAACACTCGCTGCCGAGCCTCCGCTTGATCCCCCGGGCGAAGTCTTCGTATCCCACGGATTGCGTGTGACTTGGTACGCGCTGTTCTCCGTGCTCGTCCCCATGGCGAACTCATCTAGATTCGTTTTACCAAGCACAGGGATCCCACCTGAAACGAGGGCCTCGGCTACATCCCCGTCAAATGGTGGAATATAAGTCTCGAGAATTTTGCTCGCGGCCGTTGTCCGCTGCCCGTGCGTAATCAGATTGTCTTTAAGGGCGATCGGTACACCGGTGAGCGGCCCGCCCTCACCGCGGTCAAGCATGTCTTGCGCCATTTGGGCTTGGGCAAGTGTGCGTTCTGGTTCGACGGTGAGGAAGCAGCCGAGTTCACCGTCTCGTACCTCAATCTGTTGCAAAAAGTGTTGGGCGACTTCGATGGCGCTGAACTGACGCGTCCGTAATCCCTCGGCCAGTGCCGAAGCCGTGATGGGAAGCGACACCGATTACTCCTCGATGATCGTGGGGACAATGAACAAACCGGCACGACTGCGGGCCGCGTTCGATAGTGCCGCTTCTCGAGTCAGCCCGGCTAGGGCGACGTCATCGGCCATCACATTGCTGAGGGCGACCGCATGAGGCTTCGGAAGATAACCCCGAAGATCGGCTCCGTCAAGGTCTTGAAAATGAACCAGGAGTGAGTTCAACTCTCCCTGAAAAACCGCGAGTTCTTTCTCGTCCAGGTCGAGCCGGGCGAGTCGTGCCACGTGGCGCACTTCGTCCAGCGAAATCGGCATGATTCAACGTTACCTCTCCGGCTAAGTTCGGGTGTCACAATGACCCTATGGCGCAGGGCAGCAAACGCGGGACTTATCCGCTGCTCACCCTCACCATGTTCGCGCTCGTCGCGACAGGTGCCCTCACGACGGTTTGCCGCCCTTTTATCCCGCCTCCCGAGCCGGGGGCAATCGCGACGCTGCCCGGGGCATACATGAAGGCGGGAGCCGGACTACCGATTCGTTGGCGATCGATTGCCGATGATCCGTACGCTGAAGCCAGACGCCTTGATCTCCCGGTGATTCTGGTGATCGGCTCGGCATCCAGTGAAGAAGCCCGCGCCTACGATCAGTGGGTGTTTCGATCGCCGGAAGTAGCGGTTCGCATGAATCAAGAGTTCATTTGCGTTCGGATTGACCTTGATGAACGCCCCGAATGGGCATACCAGTTCTTGCCGATCTCCCGTGCGCAGGCGACTCTTGATCCGAGCTTTCAGGTTTGGGTGACCGATGCTGAGGGAAGGCTAGTGAACGGCTTGGCCGACGCGCCTCGTGGCAAACGGTTCGACCCGGTTGTGTTTCTCAATCTAATCTCCTCGTGGCAGAACGAGGCCCGCGCGAGAGAAATCACCACGGCCACTTGGCAGTTGCAGCGAGACGATGAAGAGAGGCTATCCCAACTCCAGAATCAATCCTCAGTGGAGATCGGCGAATATGCAAATGAACTCGAAAAGCAATTGGGTGAGTTTGGTTTTGTGCGTCAGGGAATGATCCGCAACAATGTGCTTGACCTGCGGTTCTTACTTCAGGTCGGGGATCGAGATTTGTTTGAGCGTGGCTACCGTGCCATGCGAGGTTCCATGCAAGTGGACTGGGTGCACGGAGGAATCTTTGAGGAAGTAGAAGTCTTTCCTCGACTTCGAATGTCATACGACAAGCGAGCAGAATCCGCCGCCGAATGGGTTGCCCTCACAGCGCTCGTCGCGCGCCAAACCGGAAGCAGAGAAGATCGCTGGATCGCGGAATGGACATTCGATCGCGTCTGGGAAGAGTTCGTCACGAAGGATGGAGTTGCGGCATGGATCCACACCGAAAGCGACGCCCTCGGCCGCAACCTTCGGATCGGGATTACGCCTCGCACCCAGTCATTTATCCGACCAAGTGCCGAATCCTGGGGCATTGAGCCAGGCCGCCTACCAACGATGAGTTTGCGATGGCAACCTACCGAATCTCCTTCTGAGATCGCGGTTCGCGAGAAGTTTCTGACTGACCAAGGCGAGGTGGAGCAAGAAGACGATCACGAGTTCGGACCGACCAATCTTCTCGGCCCGACTGCGACTTTCTACGCGCGAATGTTGGAGGCCGCGCGCGTGATGAACGACCCGGAGCGCGCCCGCCCTATCCTTGATGAATGGCCCTCAATGCGGCGATTTCGATCAGGTTTGAGCGACGTCGTACGGAGTCCGGGGGCCGCATCACCTAACCAGCGAGCACTCGTGGACTACGTCGCCTATTTGGATATGGCGCTGGAGGTGGTCTCCTGGTCCGGCGAACCTGCTGTGCTGGCGGAGGCGACTCAGGTGGCGAAGGGGGCCCTTCAGTTCGCGCCGGAAGATGGACTCCCGGCAGCGGGTCGAACTAATGCGCAACTTCCGACGGCCCTCACGCCGCACGCGGCTCCACTGGACGGTCCCGGGGAATCGCCGCTGGCGGGTTTGATTCGTACACTGAATCGACTTTCGTTGGCTTTGCCCGATGGGGAACGAGAATCGCTTCAATCTCGAATTCGAAATTGGACCGGGGCGGTGGCGTACACATTGCGGGGCACAACGCAGCGCGCGGCTGGTTTCTATCGCGTTGCGGTGCGGATTCAGGGAGTGAGCGGAGTGCTGGTAGTCGGTGAATCGGGCCCAATCACGCCAATTTTGGGCCGGTTTGGGAGCCAGGTACCGGTGCTCGCTGTACAGGAACTCAAAGGTGCTTCGCCGGGGGTTTATGTGTTTGAAGGCGACCGTCGGACGGGTCCAATGTCCGTGGAAGAGGCGGTTAATCGTGTGCGGGGTGGCCCAGTCGCGCCATAATACGCAACCTCGCGGAGAGGTCGCATAGTGGTCTAGTGCGCCGCACTCGAAATGCGGTGTAGGGCAACCTACCGTGGGTTCGAATCCCACCCTCTCCTCCATTTTTTGAAGCCAAGTCTATTCACAGAAAAGGAGAGGCGGGTCCTTGTTTCTTGGGATCCGCCCTCGTGTCATTAGGAAAAGAGAGTTCTCTGCGTGCGGAAGTCTCTGAGGATTTCTTCCACCGATCTTGTCGTGAATACAGCCTGTACTCGACGATTGGTCGCTCTCTCGATCTCGCTAATCAGGAAGCCTTTGCGCGAGTCCTCCATCGCAACTGTGATCAAATTGTCTGTAACCTCGATTGGAATTGCTCTCCATTGAATCCAGGAATCCAAAGGGGCTAGCTCCAGAGCAGGAATAGCGAACTCGAGCCTCTCATTAGCAATTTTCTGCGAATAGGCCATTGCTGTTTCGCGAACCATGTCTTTCTCATCTTCAAACGATGAAAAACCCTTCGCTCTTTCTCGCATATTGAAGCTTGTTTGCATGCTCCGCTTGCGATGCAACATTGCCTCCTCCTCAATGTAGTTCCTTTCGAGTACTTCCAATCTTGCGATGGATGCTTTGAGCCTGGAAATGACCCCGGCTACCATTGGTTCGTCACTCTTTGGATGAGCCAATATGTTGAGAACGATGCCTCGGAGTCGTTCCTTCATCTGAGTCGCCGCGTTCGGATTTCGAACGGAAAGCATCTCGCCTTCGGCTTTGCTGGCTTGTCGCAGCAGGAGTTCCAATGTGGCTTCGTCGGAATGCCCGAAAGCAACTGGTAGCGTGACTGAATCGCTGACTTGCTGGCCAGTCTCTTTGTTGAGATAGTGGATCTTGAAATCAAGCGAACTGAGGTCTTTCACTTCGAACACCCTCTTCTTTGTCTCTCCGCCCCAAAAGTGGCCGAGTTGTTCATCTACACCGTTGCACTTGATCGTAAGCCTTTCCAGAACAACTGCGCTCGCAGAGTATCGCTCCTGATCAAACGCTTCCGTGATAGATTCTGCAGTGTGCGCGAAGTAGTGGGCGCCTCCGCCCGCTTGCGCCATGCCTGCCATCAATCCTTCGTCGTAATCTCGTCCAACACCGATCGTCGTCGTCGTCACTCCGTAATTCTCGAATGAGATCAAAGCGTGTTTTGAAAGCGATTGTGCATCGGTCAACCGACCTACGTTCGCCATTCCATCAGAGAGAAGAATGACGCGCCCACCATTGCCAACAATCTTTGCGCCAGTCACCCATCCACCGTACAGATTTGTGCTACCGCCCGTCCGCAGGTGTTCCACTCGGTGCGCAAGCGCTTCTGTTGGTGCCTCCAGCCCACAAAGAACATCCACTTGATCATCATAAGCAACGACGGCCACGCGATCTTCCGGGGCCAGTGTACGAATGAACTGGGCTACAGCGGCTTTCGTGATCTCGAGTTTGTCGCCACCCATGGAGCCACTCTTATCGATCACCAAAGCAATCCGCAGCGGAGTTCGTACGGCCAGGCTTTCTGACTTAGTAGCTTCTAAAGTTGCTAGGAGCAACGAATGAATCTCGTCTTTGTGTGCGACGAGAGTTACTTCCAGACCGGGAAGTACGGTTCGAGTGTGATTCATACAGTCGTCTCGCTCAGGCGACGCCAACAAGTGCGACGCCTATAACGACATCATACACCACTTAAAGACACCGAGTGTCAAAAACTATCTTGTAGACGAGCAATTTCTTTTTGGATCGTCTCTGAGGCCCTCTGAAGTTCCCTGAGCAAGTCGGCTCGGGTGTCAACTTCTAGCCTTGAAAATGAGCTCAACCGAATCACATGAACGGTTCGATCAAAAGGCGTTTCCGGAGGGATATCTGACACTGGTCGGTGCCGGGACTCTCGGACTAGCGACTTTTTTACGTGAGTTTCAGGATCACCTCCGTGGCGACCCTCCGCAATCCACGCCTTTGCTTGATCGAGCGAAACTCCCTGATCAAGCCATTGTCTGATGGAGACGATTCTAATCAGATGTTCGAGTCCGTATCGGGCAAATTTCGGTCCTCCACTAGGGGGCGGAAGCAAGCCATTGGCGATGTAATATCGAACAGTCCGGCCCTGTATATGCATAGAGGGGCGATCCCTCAAGATTGAATTGACGGCGCTGACAAGTTCCTCAAGTTCAAATGGCACCAGATTTGCGTAGTCGTCAACCGTTGGCACAGAGAAAGTATACATGGCAGTTACGCGACACTGAAAAATCAGTCTCAACCGACACCTGAATCTGATTCTTCGCCATACTCACTAAAGTCCAATGTCCAGAGCCATCCATTTGCGAGACATCCCGACCCGGGCGCCCGAGGACCGAGAGAAAGAAGCCACAAAACTTGAGACACAACGACTCGGGAAGCGGATGGAAGAACTTTTCGACCTGCTCTTCTTCGCCGGACAGAATGCGCTTCTGATCGTTTTCCAGGGCATGGATACCGCCGGCAAGGACGGCGCCATCCGCAACGTTCTCCGATACACCCATGCGCAATCAGTGGACGTTGTGAGTTTCAAGGTGCCAACTGCCGAAGAGTTGGCGCACGACTTCCTTTGGCGCTGCCACAAGGCGACGCCGGGTACGGGCGAGATCGTTGTATTCAATCGATCGCACTACGAAGATGTCCTCGTGGTCCGGGTGCACGAACTGGTCCCCCAATCAATCTGGGAGAAGCGATACGAGCAAATCAATCAATGGGAGTCTCTGCTGACCTGCGATCGAACGATCATGCTCAAGTTCTTCCTCCACATCAGCAAAGAAGAGCAGGAGGAGCGCCTCTTGGAACGCGAACAAGAAGTCGAGAAAGCGTGGAAACTTTCGGTGGGCGATTGGAAGGAGCGAGAGCGTTGGGACGACTATCAATCTGCGTACGAAGCGGTGATCCAGCAATGCTCGCCAAAGAATGCTCCGTGGTCGGTCGTGCCGGCCGATCAGAAGTGGTACCGCGATTACGTCGTCGTGAAGTCCATAGTGGAGGCTCTAGAACCGTACCAGGCCCGGTGGATGGAGTATTTGGAAAACGTCGGAGAACTCGCGAAAGCCGAACTTGCCAAGTATCGAATCGGTGAATAGATAATACGAGCCCGACCTCCTTACGGGGCCGGGCTCCTTCCTATCAGCAGCAGTCGCAACAAGTGCAACCGGGAGCGCAAGTGCACTCGCCGCCACCACAACAAGGACAGTCCTTATTCATTGGCTTCCTACCTCCATTGGTTGAGTCGGGGAAGCGCAACCGCATGAAGATGCGCCTCCGGGATGTCGAATCGGGTCGAAATGCTGGGCGAGTTCGGCGAGGGCGCCAGGCACGATCCGGGCGAAGAGGTTACGACCACGTCTCTCCGTTTCGATCAAGCCCGCTTCGCGCAAGGCGTTCAGGTGGTGGGTCATGGTGCTAGGGGCACAATGCACTTGGCATCGCACGTCGCAGATAGCGGCCAAACCCTCGTCGCCATCCGCAAACGTGCAAACCCCGTCTTCGCAGTTCACCGCACAACCCCTGATGCACTCAAACACGGCAAATCGGGTTGCATCGGCCAGCACTTGGACTTTGCGGAGCACTTCACTCATAACGTTATTATACTTCGATAGATATCGAATAGTTTGATGAGCATCGAACTAAGACCCATCGACCGTCCACATCGCATATAGAAATCGCGCGGCTCTCAAAATGTGAAGACAATCGGTTCCCGTCCCAAAGCGATACGTTTCCCGATGTACTCCATGTATTTTCACGGGGACCGAATTGAACCTAGCACGGCGACAGACAGAAGGTCAACCCAGAAAGTAATACCCATCTGATCGGAAAGTAATCCGTGAGGGTTCAAGTCGGATAGCATCCATCAATGCCCGACGATCTGACCTACGAAGAGTTTCTTCGCGTTGACTTCCGTGCGGGCACGATTCTCGCCGCACGTCACCTTGAAGGAGCACGAAAGCCCGCGTACCTATTGGAGATTGATCTTGGACCCGAAATCGGCATTCGGCAGAGTAGCGCTCAGATTACGATTCACTACGACCCACAGAACCTAATCGGAACGCAGGTTGTTGCCGTCGTGAACTTTCCGCCCAAAAGAATCGCCGGATTCGAGAGTCAAGTACTTGTCACGGGTTTTCCCGACGAGAATGGTGACGTCGTGCTGACGCGGCCCGACAAACCTGTCCCGAACGGAAGCAGGCTTTTCTAAGCAGTCCGCTTCGGTGTGAAACTAGTGCCGCAACCGCAGGAGCGTGCCGCGTTTGGGTTGTCAAACCGGAATCCGCCCGTCAGGAGGTTCCCGTCCCAGTTCATGGTTGCTCCGCGAAGAAACTCGGCCGACTTGCCGTCGCACACGATCTGCAAACCGTCCACCTCGGTGACGAGGTCGATGGGTAACACCTTCGTTTCGGGGCGGACGACGTATTCCATGCCCGTGCAACCACCACCCTTGACACCGATCCGTAGAAACGAATCCGGCGCTTTTCGGGCGAGGATCGCCTTGGCCTGCGCCAGCGCATCCGGAGAAATGATCACGGGGAAGTCGCTCATCAGTCCTCTATTTCGACGCGCCCGATGCTTGTAGCCGTTCCGGTGGCCGGGACTGCATTACGGCGTTAGGCGCATTCACTGTCCCCTCCAAGAGGTCGGCAAGAGTGTAGGACGCCACGGCCCGGTCAACGGCGTTCTGCACGGCGTTCCACAAGGGACGAAGCGAACAATCCGTATCGTGGACACACGTGTCGGCTTGACCGCTGTGACGCATACAGAAGCCGCTGTCGTATAGTCGCCCTCCAAGTGCAATCAACACTTCTGGGATTGAAATGTCCTTCGCTTCTCGTGCCAAGGAGTAGCCGCCAAGTTGTCCCCTAACACTCGTGACAAAACCTGCCTTTCGTAAAGCCGAGAGTAACTTCGCCGCATGGCTCTGGCTCAGCGCCTCCCGCTCACTGATTTGGGGAATTGTGAGAAATCCGCCCTCACCCTCGCGAGCCAGCGAGATGAGACACCTCAACCCGAACTCCTCTTGGGCACTGAACTTCATGAAATCAGTTTGACAGAAAGCCGTCGCAGTTCACCGTTCGGCGCAAGATTCTGCCTTACAACAGGCCCAAATCAAGCCGAATGTGCTCGGGCACGCGGTCGAGAGTGTAGGGAGGATCCCAAACCAGTTCAACCCTTGCTTCTTTCACGCCTGGTACGGAAGCGGCAGCCGTCTCGACTTGCCCGGGCAGAATATCGGCGACCGGGCATGCTGGGTTTGTCAGCGTCATTGTGATATCCACCTGGGCGTCAGGCGAGATCACAATCCCGTAGATCAAGCCCAAGTCGTAGACGTTGACGGGAATCTCGGGGTCATAGACCTCACGGATCGCTTCAATCACTTCACCTTCTAGCAAGCTGCGCTGAATCGTGTTCAAACCCTCGGGGGGCGGTGTTGGGATCGGTTCCGGCATAGTTGTGTTGCCTTTCATGATACGACGGTTGAACCGGTCTTCTCTCGGCGAGCCCCAGCACCCAACCGCTACCCGCGACGTATGCTCAAGTTGAGATGTGGATTGTCGCGGCGATCAAGCTAGAGAAAGTGCCGCCGAGCGAACTCGGGGTCTATTTGGCGATGACGGTCGTAGCCCTGATCCTGTTCGCAATCTTCGTTGTCGCCATGACGGGCCGCTTTGGGAGCACCGCCCAAGTCGGCTTTACCGCCGTCGCCATCACCGAAGTTGAACCCCCTAAAGGAGAAACTCTCGGAAAAGTGAGAGTCATTCTGTCCACGGGCGAGCGAGACACCTACGAGATCGGCCCCAAGATTGCACAGGTGCTGAAAGCTGGTGAGATGGGTGCCTTGGATGTGCGGAAGGGAAAGGTGTTCGCCTGGTATCCGGAAGGATTGAGTGAAGATGAAGCGATGCTGCTTCGCCTTCACTCCGAAAAAGCCGTCACCGACTAGCGAAGGGGTTCGGTGCCGAGCTTGCGATCGAGGCGAGCCTCAAGGTCGCGTTTCACTTCATCCACCGAGATGAGTTCCAGAACTTCAGCCGCGAAAGCGTAGACCAGAAGGCTTTCCGCCATCTCTTGAGGGATCCCCCGCTGTCTCATGTAGAAGAGCGGCAGGTCTTCCAGTTGTCCGACGGTCGCCCCGTGGGTGCACTTTACGTCGTCCGCAAAGATTTCCAACTGCGGCTTCGAGTTGATCGTTGCCTTCGGGCTCATCAGCAGAGCCTGGTTCGTCTGCTTTGCGTCGGTCTTCTGCGCGTGGGCGTGGACAAAAATCTGTCCGTTGAACACCACCGTAGCCTCATCGTCAATCACCTGCTTGTAAATCTCAAACGAGTTGCAGTTGGGAAGAGCGTGGTCAAGCCGTGTATGGTTGTCAATCAACTGATTGCCGGTCGCCGCCACGACACCGTCTAGCCGTGTGATGCAGTGTTCGCCCTGCAGGTCAATGCCTTGATCGGTACGGGCGAGCCGGCCCCCAAATGCGACGTTGTAAGACCGGTACTCACTGCCTTCGGCCTGCCGGGTCTCCCACAACGCAATGTGGGCGTTGGTGGTGGCTTCGTCTTGCACCCGGACGTGCTCCAGGTTTGCGCCTCGCTCCACAATCACCTCGGTCACCGGCAATGTCAGAGAATCTGCCGCGCCATCCGTGACATAGACCTCAACGATCTTCGCCACTGAATCTTTCTCGGCTACGATCAAGACGCGGGGGGCGCACACCCCGCCTTCACCGCTCGTCACATGGACGATCTCAATAAGCGACTCGATCACCGAGCCCGTCGCCAAATGGACGTACACGCCATCTTCGAACAAGGCAGTCGCAAGGGCTCCAAACGGGTGCTTTTCGATCCGCGCGATTGTGCCAAGCACGGCGCTAACCGGATTCGCATCGTCGGTCAGAGCCTCGCGGATCGGGCTTACGGTAAGTCCGGGCAAACGGGGAAAATCACTTAGGTTTGCATCGAAACGGCCGTTGACCAAGACGATGCGCACCGCGCCTTCAACAAACGAAGGAAGAGCGGGCTCGAACCATGCCGGGCCAGGCTCGGCCAACTCCCACTTTCGCTCAGCGATATCGCGAAGGGGGGTGTACTTCCACTCCTCAACCTTCGGAGTCGGGATGCCTAACTCTTGAAACACGCGAAGGCCGCGTGAACGCAGGTTTCGCAGCCACAACGGGCCCTCTCCGATGTGCGCTTGAGCGACGGCTTCAACGTTAGGCCAAGTCGTTTCGTATCGGGTGAGCACGGCGCTCATGCCTGGGCCGCCACTTCCGCTTCGATCCAGCCATATCCTTTTTCTTCGAGCTCTAGGGCCAGTTCCTTGCCGCCACTCTTCACCAATCGGCCATCCACCATAACGTGTACATAGTCAGGCACGATGAAGTTCAACAGTCGCTGGTAGTGGGTCACGACCACGAAACCGCGATCCGCCGAGCGAAGCGAATTCACCCCGTGCGCAACGGTCTGCAGGGCGTCAATGTCCAGCCCAGAATCGGTTTCGTCCAACACGCAGAGTCGGGGCTCAAGTACGGCCATCTGGAAGATCTCATTGCGCTTCTTTTCGCCGCCGGAAAACCCTTCATTCACGCTTCGTTGGAGCAGTTCATCCTTCAGACCAAGAAGTTTGATCTTCTCGCGGATATAAGCCATGAACTTCATGGAATCCATCTCCTCTTCGCCCCGCGCTTTGCGGATGGCGTTCAGGGCCGAGCGCAGGAAGTAAACGTTGCTGACCCCCGGAATCTCGACCGGATACTGGAAAGCGAGGAACACCCCGGCGTGGGCACGGGCATCGGGCTCCATCTCCAGCAGATCTTCGCCTTCGAGTTGGATGGTGCCGTCGGTGACTTCGTAATCTTCGCGGCCCGCGAGGACGTTGGCGAGGGTGCTCTTTCCGCTCCCGTTCGGGCCCATGATCGCGTGGACTTCGCCGGGCCGGACGGTGAGGTCAATTCCCCTGAGAATCTCTTTCTCCTCGACTCGGGCGTGCAGGTTTCTGATCTCCAGCATGACTTTGTCTTGAGTCTACGACTTGAGTCGGAAATGAATCGGGACAGAATAGGAAGGATTGCCGTTTCGGGGAATTGTGGGAACGCAGGTGCGGCGGGCTAGACAGCGGGGACGCGTTCCTTGGATGTGATGATGCGGAGGGTCCGATTCGCCTCACTATTGGCACCGCGGGGATGAGACGTCGGGTGCCGCGCCGGATTGACTTTTGGAAACGGTTCGGGTTAGCCTCAACCCTGCAAGGATTGAGGCTTGCAAGTGTCGCTACCTCACTCGATGGAGGTTACAATATGAGTCGGGGTAGCCTCAACCCTGAGAGGGCTGAGGCATAAAATAACGTACGGGGGATCCGCGCAGGGGAGGATCAAATTCACAACTACTTAGAACACATGAGAAAAGTACGACCTGATCTTAACTGGGGAGGAGAACTCATTCTGTACTAATCATGAGTAGATCAACTGGGGCTCAGACTGTCTACAACGCCTTTGAATATGCATGCACATCTATTGGCCTGAGCAGGATTTCGAGGGATGCCTTTGTGACGTCATTTAATGGCGTTGAGATTGGGTTTAGAATCAGATATCTCCGGATTCAACAATCCTATGACGTAGACCTCATGTTTTGTGACGAGGAAATTGGTGGCCTTCGAAGCGAAATGTGCATTGATTCCGCACTTAACGGGTTAGTTAACTTGTCATCCGATGACCTAACGCTTTATCGAGATGCACTCAATCCAAACACGGAGTTACCTGACGAACTGCGTAGAAGTGTGATCCAGAGTACCTTTCAGAAGGCCATTATTGAAAGTAGCGCCTTGTTTCCAGACGTCTGCGCACTGAGACATTGCGCAGCGAACTACGGAGCCGGCTCATACGGTATCGTGAACGACAAGTACCGAAAGCACATATCAAGAACCAATGAGTAGCAGTTGGTCCGTCATTCATGAACTACGTCAGACCGCCCTTCCCCATGATTACGTAGTTGGGAGGGCATGCCACGACGGCCGCGATACACGGGTGGCGACAACGCAGAACTCGGTTTCACGGACGTTCAAGCGGGATGGCGAATACGTCACTGATCCGGTGATTGGCGACGGAGCCGCGAAGTACACGCCTTCGATTTCAGAGCGGCGGGGTACTACCACGACCTTCTTGCATTCCGGCATGAAGAACGCTGACGCGCAAACGAACACGGGCGGGACCGTCAGTGCGTCCCGCGTCTATGACGCCTTTGGCGCGGAACTCTCTTCCACCGGCACGTGGCAAGGCCGTTTCGGCTATGCGGGCGGCTTCGGCTACCAAGAAGACGACGGCGGCTTCAAACTCCTCGGCCCCCGCTACTACGACCCGTCCACCGCTCGGTTTGAGATGCCTCAGCCCTCGCGGGGTTGAGGCTCGATAGGTTCGTTCGTTGGTGTAAACCCGGCAACTACCATGGCGCCAGAAGACGATCCGCACCCGGCGCATCAATCGAACGCCAGGGCCCCATCACGAATGGACGCTCCGCCGCCCGGGGGTGGGGGATCGTCACCACGTTTGACCGCAACTGCAACACCCCAAACACCACAATATCCAGATCAATCACGCGGGGGCCGTTTCGCTCGCCGGGTTCTCGCCCCAGAGAAACCTCAATCATCTTCAGCGCGGCAAGCAACTGGCATGGCCCCAGCGAAGTCTCCCCCCGCACCACCTGATTCAAAAACGCAGGCTGATCCGTGACGTACATCGGCGCCGACTCCACCACCGAACTCACCGCCGTCAGAACCACGGGCTCAGAAAGCCGCTTCACCGCCTCGGCCAAGTGCAAAGCTCGGTCCCCTAGATTCGAACCCAAAGCGATCACGACCGGAGTCATAGCCAGTCGAACCCCTCACGTTTCGGCGTCCGTTCCATGAGCGCCTGGACGGCGTCGCGAGGATCATAGTCACCGATGATGATGCCGTGGAGCACTTGGAAGATCGGCATCGGTACCTCGTACTTCCGTGCGAGGCGCACGGCTTGGTCGGCGGTTGGAACCCCTTCGGCCACCTGCCCGATTTCCTCTAAGATTTCGGTGAGCGATCGCCCCTGCCCGAGGCCGAACCCGACTCGGTAGTTCCGGCTAAGCGTGCTGTTTGCGGTTGCCATCAAGTCGCCGACCCCTGCGACACCCATGAAAGTGGCGAGGCTGGCCCCCAAAACATGTCCGAGCCGGGCCATCTCGTTGAGCCCGCGCGCGAGGACGGCCGCTTTGGTGTTGTCCCCAAATCCCAAACCATCCGAAACCCCGGCTCCGATCGCGAGAACGTTCTTGAGCGCACCGGCGAGTTCTACTCCCCGCACATCATTCGAAACGTACACCCTATAAGTGCGGCACATGAAGGCGTCGCGGACTCGCTCGGCAACCTCGTCGTCTTTGCTCGCGACCACCGCCGCCGTGGGGATGCCTTTCGCGAGTTCGACGGCAAGGTTCGGCCCGCTTATAACGCTAATCGCGGCATCGGGCCAGACTTCCGCGACGGCATCACAGAGGATGCCGTCACCTGTGGGGATCAGCCCTTTGCTCGCCAGCACGATCCGTCGACCCGGCTTCAGTTCATCCAAAACGCTCAGGACGGCTGAAGAGGGCAATGCGTGAACCTGAAGATCGAACTCGCCTTCTTCCGCGCCGATTTCACAGGCCGTTACAGATTTGGGTAATACGAATCCAGGGAGGTAGCGCAGGTTCTCGCGTCGGGTCGCTATCTGCTCCAGACTGTCAGAGGCCCGACCGGAGATCACGACATCCCATCCGTTGCGCGCCAGCACGAGGGCAAGTGCGGTCCCCCAACTTCCCGCGCCGACGACTTGGGCCCTCATAGGGAAGCGAGGCTACCCGCGACCGGGGCTTTTGAGCCTACTTGTAGAGCCCTAGACCTTGAAACGAGTATCATTCTCATGGCCCAATCTGCCGTGTGCCGTTGTCGTCGGCTCTTGCCGTTCGCAACTGAACCGCAAATGTGGCACTCTTGAGTCCTCGAACCGAGGGCGGTCGAGAGCGGCATGGGAATGAAGAAGGCCACCGCACAACGGTGCGGAAACGACCGGAGACACTGCGTAAGCATGCCACTCGACACGAATCTGAAACAACAAACGATCAGCGATTATGCAAACGCGGAAGGGGATACCGGATCCGTCGAGGTCCAGATCGCCATCCTGCAAAAGCGGATCGAACAAATCACCGAACACCTGAAGAGCAACCGTAAGGACTTTCACAGTCGCACGGGTCTGCTCAAGATGGTCGGTCGGCGCCGCCGCCTCGAAGCGTTCCTACGGAACCGCGACGTGGAAGCGTATCGCGCCCTGATTCAGCGGCTCGGCATCCGCGAAGTGCGTCCCAAGTAACCTCACCTGGAGCCACGAAAAGTAATGATTCACACCCACACCTTCGAGGTGGGCGGCAAGACGCTGTCCCTCGAAACCGGACGGGTGGCCAAACAAGCCGGGGGCGCAGTGCTCCTGGGTATGGGAGACACCGTTGTCTTCTGTTCCGCCACCATGTCGAGAACGGCCCGCGAGGGCATTGACTTCCTCCCCCTCATGTGTGACTTTGAGGAGAGAAAGTACGCCATCGGTAAGATTCCCGGTGGATTCATGAAGCGAGGCGGCCGCCCCAGTGACCGAGGAGTCCTGGCCAGCCGACTGATTGATCGCCCGCTTCGCCCGCTGTTCCCCAAGGGGATGCGAAACGACATTCAGGTCATCGCCATGCCTTTGAGCGTGGATACGAATGTGCCGCCGGACGTATTGTCCATCACCGCCGCCGGTGCGGCTCTCACCATTAGTGACATCCCGTTCGCGGGCCCGGTCGCCGGGGTGCGTGTCGGTCACATCAACGGTGAGTTCGTTCTATTCCCTTCGTTTGAAGATCTGAAAGAGAGCAAGATTGACCTCGCGGTAGCGGGCCACAAGGGAGCCATCAGCATGGTGGAAGCCGGGGCCGAAATCGTCAGTGAAGACTTGATGGTGGAGGGCTTGATCTTTGCCCACAACGCGATCAAGGTCATCTGCGAAGAGATTGAAAAGTTTGCCAAGGGTTGTGCAAAGGAGAAGGCGGAACCGATTCTCAGCAAGCCGAGCGAAGACCTCGCCAAAGCGATTGCGAAGGCCGACGCCAAGATGATCGAAGACAATATCTTCGACCCGGACAAGGCGACCCGCGAATCCGCGTCCGAAGACCTCGCGAAGGAACTCATCGCGAAGTACAAGGAGAAGTACGCTGACGACCCCGAGGTTCTGCCGACGGTGGCCGCCGCTGTGGATAAGGCGATCAAGGACACGCTCCGTTCGAACGTGATCAACAAAGGCAAGCGACCCGACGGTCGCGGCACCAAGGACTTGCGAAAGCTGGAAGCCACGGCTGGTCTACTTCCTCGTGTCCACGGTTCGGGATTGTTCACGCGCGGTCAGACGCAGGTTCTCACACTCTGCACCCTCGGCATGCCCGGCGACGCCCAGAAGACGGACACGTTGGATGAGAGTGAAACCGAGCGCAAGTACATGCACTTCTACAATTTCCCGCCCTATTCGGTGGGTGAGGTTCGACCTCTGCGCGGAGCAGGACGGCGCGAAGTCGGACACGGTGCCTTGGCTGAGCGAGCGCTCCGCCCGGTGGTGCCAATCGACGGCGAAGATTTCCCCTACACCGTACTGTTGGTGAGCGAAGTGCTGGAGTCGAACGGTTCGACTTCGATGGCTTCGGTCTGCGGTAGCACTCTGGCCATGCTTGACGCGGGCGTTCCGCTGAAGGCTCCGGTTGCGGGAATTGCTATGGGATTGATGTCGGACGGGAAGAAGTTCCAGGTGCTGACGGACATCCAAGGCGTTGAGGACTTCTCTGGAGACATGGACTTCAAGGTGGCTGGTACCCGAGAAGGCATCACCGCTTTGCAGTTGGACACCAAACTTGACGGCATTCCGACCCAAGTTCTGAAGGATGCTCTGGCTCAGGCCCGCGATGCTCGCCTCGCCATTCTCGACGTGATGGAAGCCGAGATCAATGCTCCCCGAACCACGGGTCTGCGCGCTCCGCGATTGACCTCGATTATGATCGAGCCTGCCAAGATCGGTGCTTTGATCGGCCCCGGTGGCGCGAACATCCGCAAGATCACCGAAGCCACGGGTGCGCAGATTGACGTTGCGCAAGATGGAAAGGTCACGATCGGTACCGACAACCAGGAAAGTCTGGACCAAGCGATCAACATGATCAAGGGTTCGACTTCGGCATTGGAAGTGGGGCTGGAGTTCAGCGGTGCGGTCACCCGCGTCATTGGTCGCGGTGCTTTCGTCGAGATGCCGAACGGTCGCGACGGAATGGTGCCGACGGAGAAACTTATGGACGGTCTTCGACGACCTGACCAAGCGGTCAACATTGGCGAAAAGATCAATGTCCGCGTGGATGAAGTAGACGCAATGGGCCGAGTCAACTTGACGGCTCTCGGAATGAACCCTGATCACCCGCGATTGAGTGGCAACGAGCCATTGCTCGAACCCACGGGCGATCTTGGGGGCGGCGGACGAGACCGTGATCGAGGCGGGCGAGGAGGTCGCGACGGAGGTCGTGATCGTGGCGGACGAGGCGGCTACGGTGACCGAGACCGAGATCGGGGTGGCCGAGGCGGCTACGGCGATCGGGACAGAGGTGGTCGAGATCGTGATCGCGACCGAGACCGCGACCGAGGAGGTCGTGGTTTAGAAAGCGAAGGCGGTTCCGAAAACGAGGAGAGCCGAGGATCACGATTCTCGGACGAATCGGCGCCGGACGTGCCGAGCGCATTCCCCGGTCGCAAGCGATCCGGCGGATCGGATGACGAGATGAACGCTCGTTTCCGCCCGCGCCGTTAAAACATCGCGAAAGTCAACACGAGCCCGCCCAACGAAAATTGGACGGGCTCCGTTGTTTATTAAGGAGAGGTTTGGATGAAATAGGACCTCACAAGTTCCTCATAGGCGTACCTTAGAGTAAGCACATGGACAACGACGACAGAATCATCGGTCGCATTCTCACCCGACGTGAAGCCCTTCGCTATGGTGCACTCTCGGCGTTTGCTGGTGCGACGGCTCTCCCATTCCTGACCCCTTTAGAAGCAGCATCACCGAATGCGGTGCAAATTGACCTCGTTGCGACACCCCAAATGACGGAAGGTCCGTTCTTTGTGGATGAGCGACTCAACCGGCGTGACCTGACCACGGGAACGGAGAGAAAGTCAGTGGTTGACGGATTGCCGCTGGTACTCGCTTTCAACCTTTTCAAGCAAATGCGAGGCGAATGGGTTCCCTTAGAAGGAGTGCAAGTGGATGTTTGGCATGCGGATGCAGCAGGAACGTACTCGGACGAGCCCAGTAGCGGTATCCAGCGAGAAAGTACAAGCGGCCAGAAGTGGCTCCGGGGTTACCAAGTCTCTGACAAAGACGGGAAAGTAGAGTTTAGGACGATCTATCCGGGTTGGTACATTGGTCGGGCGGTCCATATCCACTTCAAGGTTCGCAAGTTTGACGCGGACGGACGAAAGACGGCGGAGTTCACATCGCAACTGTTCTTTGACGAAGCGACAAACGATGAGGTGCTCAAGAAAGCCCCCTATAACAGTCGCGGCGAGAGACGAATCAAGAATGCGAACGACGGGATTTTCTCCGCTAAGCAGGCCGACGGAACGTCAGTGGGTTCGCACTTGATTGTCCGGACGGCAAAGTCTCCTTCCGGAATTCGGGGCGAATTTAACGTCGCACTTCTGTGATTCCTGCGAGATAGAATCAATCCGTGCTGACCTGCGCGATTCTGCTTGCTCTCAACCCTACGGTAACGGCCCGCTTTACGCTCGTGGAGCCGAATGCAAAGGTCGTAGAGATTCGGGGTGACCTATGGGGTTGGGATAAAGGGGAGGCTTTGCAAAAGGGCCGAAACGGAATCTGGGCGTTAGAGAAAGATGTACCAGCGGCCGCACGAGTCGAATACAAATTTGTCGTGGACGGTGAGTGGATATTGAATCCCAGGGCACCGAAGTCTCCGAATGGTCTCGGTGGCGAGAACAGCTTTTGGACTGGCCCGAACTACCGGGGAACGGCAATCGTTGATCCATCGCCACTCCGTCAGTGGGGGGTAAGTCGAACGACGATGGAAGATGCGCGGGGCGAGAAGTATGAGGTCGTTCTTGCACGGCCGGCAGGCGTCACCCCGACGGCTCCCGTGTTTATCTTCAATGATGGTCGCGGATACGAGACGTATGTAAGGGCCCTAGATCAGACTGCGAACCTCGTCAAGGAAGGGAAGATTCCGAAGTGCGTCATCGTTCTCGTCGAATCCCCGAACCGCACACGAGATTATTGGCAGGAGCCAGCACCGTACTTCGCGTTTATCAACGATCGGTTGCTACCATGGGTGCGCCAGTCGGCGGGGGTGATTGCCGCGACGCGTGACACCGGAATGGGAGGAGCCAGCCTTGGGGGCTTGATCTCTCTGCGCGCAGGTCGTGAGTTTCCCGATCGCTTCGGAATGGTCTTCGCACAATCACCTTCGATTTGGGCGGATGAGAATCTGACAACGAGCAATGGGATGAGTTCTTATCGGGCCCGAACCGCATTGACTTGGGGTTCATTTGAGCGAATGGAGGGTCAGGTGCAAGCTTGGCAAGCTGCTCTCGGGAGTCGCGGAAGGGTCTTGTATCTCAATGAGCGACCGGAGGGCCACACGTGGTCGCTTTGGCGGGAAGAGTTCGCGCCGGGACTCATTCGACTCTTGAACAACCGATAAACTGACCGGTGATGCGCCGCCCCACATATCTCACAGCGGCGTTCATGACCGTATTCCTGGACTTCCTAAGTTTCGGGGTGGTCATCCCAGACGTGCAGTTGCGGGGCGAGTCTTTAGGGCTAACCGGCGCATCGCTCGGCTTTGTACTAGCGATCTATTCCATCGCTCAGTTTCTCGTCGCGCCTACGCTCGGAAGTCTCTCGGACCGCATCGGTCGCCGGAAAATATTGATTCTCACGTGCGCCCTTGCGGTTGTGGCGGGCTTCTTTTACGCCTACTCAACGGAACTATGGGCGATGATCGTAAGTCGACTCTTTCTTGGCGTTGCGGGTGCGAATCTTGGCGTCGTATACGCTTACGTCGCAGACGTTACAGTGGCGGAGGAACGGACGAGTGCGATGGGCAAACTTGGGGCCGCCTTCGGATTGGGTTTTATGTTTGGGCCGCCTCTCGGAGCGTGGCTTGTTCATTTGAACGATGGCCTACCCGTCTATCTGGGATACGTTTCCGGGATCTTTGCTTTCATCAACTTGCTGTTCGTTTGGTTTCTAATGCCAGAAGTAGAGCCTCGCGACCCCGCCGCGAGAGGGAACGTGCTGAAACAACTGAAGGCGGTTGGTGCGGCGTTGCGTACCCCCGCGCTTGGTTTACTCCTCAGCCTTTTCTTCATGGCAAACTTTGCCTTCGCTAACTTAGAATCCACCTACTACCGGCTGATGAAAATGCAATGGAGTTTCAGCCAGATGGACACCACGTGGATTCTTCTAGAGGTTGGGTTAGTTGCTGCTATTGTCCAAGGCGGAGTAGTCCGGCCCCTTGCCAAGCGATTTGGGGAGGCAACACTTTTGCGCGTCGGATATGCGCTGATGGTGCCCGGTCTCGCCGTAGTGCCATTTGCCCCGCCGTGGGGGTGGGTGATCCTCGGGGCGGCAGTGCTTGGTGTTGCAAACGGCATTGCGCAACCGTCGCTAAGTAGTCTTGTCTCTCAGGCTGCCGCCGCCACCGTAATGGGGGGCGTATTCGGAGTTCAACAATCGCTGGGGGCGATCGCCCGAATGGCGGCCCCACCGATTGGAAATTCCTTGATTGAGGTCCAGCCTTGGCTACCGTACGTTTTTGGTGCGACTCTGATGCTCTATCCTGCGATTGCGAGCTGGCGAGTACGGATGCCTGACGAGCAAACGGCTCCGGTTGCGAGTGATCGCGAACCAGAGCCGAATACGGATGCGGAAACCGCCTAACTTACCAAGGCGTTAGGATGAGTGCCTTTGAGTCCACGACAACGACCGCGCGACCGGGCTCGAGAGCCTTGACGAACAGTCCGTCCGCAAGTCGTTTGCCTGCCCGAGCAAATGTTGGACGACCTTCCGGCGAAACAAACACGGCGACTGCGCCATCCCCATTCACTACATGACCGGCGTATCGCCAACCCTTAGTGAGATCACTGAACTTACGCGCTTCTTCACTTGGCTTCGGGGCTTCGTTTGTAGCCGCCATCGGATTGCCACTGGGCGCGGCGCCATTTTGGGCAGGTGCCGGGCCTCGGCTAGTCACCTGGGCATCTTCGATGAGATAGCTCACCACAAAGTTGGTTTCGTCCACGAGCCGTTGGGCGAACCGACCTGTTATCGCCATGGATTGCCCCCGTTGGACGTTTCCAAGTTGGCTCGCCTTGCCATTGAACACGAGATGCAAGGACCAACCAGCCCTTGGCGCCGGGCCATGGAAGATCACAAGTGCCTCGTCTCCACCAGGTGACATGAACTCGGCAACTTCACCGCTCCAGGCGAAAGCGCGACCGGCAAGTTTTTGCTCGGCGCTATGCGGGTCTTGGGTGAAGAGTTCCTCCGCCGACTGTACCGTCACGGCATTTGCATCCGTAATCCGGGCCGATTCCGCGTTGGCGACTTGACGGGCCCGATCAACAACCGGAGGCGATGCCTTCGACTGTCGCGGCCAAGCGAAGCCATCCCATTCCGAATAAATCTTTGCGGCGGCAACTTCTCGCTTCGCTTGCGTATAGTCCGGAGTCTTTGACGGCCACTGAGCCACGGCCACTCCCGCAAGCACGACCAAAATTCCCCATCCGTAGGCGCGTGCGTCCATACAGAGTTTTTTCCGGGTTCACCCAGGGTGAATCCCTAGTATAAGTACGGGTTTAGCCCTCTTTCTCCTCGTATTGCGAACGTAAGTTTTGCACTACGTTTGGGTCGGCAAGGGTAGTCACATCCCCGAGCGCGCGTCCTTCTGCGATGTCCCGGAGGAGCCGACGCATAATTTTCCCGCTGCGCGTTTTTGGGAGGTCAGCGGAAAGGAAAATGTCCTCTGGTCGAGCCAGAGCACCAATTTTTCCAGCCACATGCGATTTCAATTCCGCGATCATCTGATCGGCTTCGTCCGACCCTGGAACAATCGCATGATCACCGCGCAAGATCACAAAAGCGGCAACGCATTGGCCTTTGACATCATGTTCACGTCCAATCACCGCCGCTTCCGCGACGGCGGGGTGATCCACAAGCGCACTTTCAACTTCCATCGTGCTGATGTTGTGACCGCTCACGAGCATGATGTCATCCACCCTTCCCAAGAGCCAGTGATCACCGTCGGCATCAATTTTGCAGCCGTCGCCTGGGAAGTAATAGCCCGGAAATTTCGCCCAATATGTGCTGTGGAATCTCTCTGGATCCCCCCAAATTCCGCGCAACATTGAGGGCCAAGGTGCACGCAAGGCGAGTATGCCGCCATGTCCTTCCCGATCGTCTTTTGAGAGGTCCACCAGTTCACCTGACTCACTGAGGAGAAGCGTCTGGACTCCAGGGAAAGCCTTTGTCGCACTCCCCGGTTTCGTTGCTACGAGCCCAGGTAGGGGCGTGATCATGATTGCGCCCGTCTCCGTCTGCCACCACGTATCCACGATTGGACAACGCTCGCCGCCAATGACCCGGTGGTACCACATCCATGCTTCGGGATTGATCGGCTCTCCAACTGAGCCGAGCAATCTTAGAGATGAAAGGTCGCAGCCCGAGGGATACGATTCGCCCCACTGCATAAACGTCCGAATCGCTGTCGGTGCCGTGTACAGGATTGTGACTCCGTGGCGTTCGATGATCCTCCAGAATCGATCCTTTCCAGGGGCGGCCGGCGAACCCTCGTAGAGCACTTGGGTGGCACCATTCGCCATCGGGCCATAAACCACGTAACTATGCCCGGTGACCCATCCACAATCGGCAGTGCACCAGTACACGTCGTCCGGCTTGATGTCGAACACCCACTGAGTCGTCGCATACACGCCGGTGAGATAGCCGCCAGTCGTGTGCATGATGCCCTTGGGCTTGCCCGTGCTTCCGCTTGTGTAAAGGATAAAGAGAAGGTCCTCGCTCTCCATCGGCTCGCAAGGGCAGTCCGAGGGCTGATGAGGAACGACTTGACTCCAGAAGACATCGCGGTCGTTCACCGACCCTCGGTCGAACTCCGAAGAAGAATCCCCGATCCGTTCGTAAACGAGTACTCTCTCAATGCTAGGACAGCCAATCCCCATGGCTTCGTCGGCAATCCGCTTCAACTCAATGACTTTGCCCCCTCGCCAGGATCCGTCGGCGGTAATGAGTAGCTTTGCCGACTGATCATTGATTCGTTCCGCCAACGATTCGGCACTAAATCCTCCAAAGACAACACTGTGTACTGCGCCGATCCGGGCGCAAGCAAGCATCGCAAACGCGAGCTCGGGCCCCATTGGCATATAGATGGCAACTCGATCACCTTTGGCTACTCCCAAGGACTTGAGGGCATTGCCGAGGCGGCTCACTTCGTCTTTGACCTGACCGTAGGTGAAGTGGCGAACATCTCCGGGCTCTCCTTCGGCGATGAACGCGACTCGGTCACCGTTGCCCCTAGCCACATGGCGATCGACGCAGTTGTAACAAGCGTTGATTTGGCCGCCGACAAACCATTTTGCGTACGGTAACTCCCATTCGACGATCACATCCCAGGGCTTGAACCAGTCCAGTTGCTCTGCCCATCCGCGCCAGAATCCAACCGGGTCGGCGGCGGCGCTTTCGTAGATTGCCGGATCGCTGATGTTGGCTTTGGCGACGAACTCGGGGCTCGGGGGGAAGACCCGGTCCTCGTGAAGCAGAGTGTCAATCGTGTCGGCCATTGAACTGAGTTTAGCCGCTCGTGCGTCCCCACTCGCCT
>JAHBTC010000207.1 GCA_019638835.1 Fimbriimonadaceae bacterium | reverse complement strand
AAGCGCCCAGTGAGGTTGTTCCAAGCATCGACATCTGGCGAAAGTGTTCGAGCGATCAAGTCATCGTACTGACTCGTGTGCGAGAACACTTTTGCCGCCAAAGCTCGGCGCTCTTCCAATGTCGGAGCCGTCGCCTTTGCCTGAATCCACTGATAGTCGCGCGGGTCCGTGACCACGGTCAGGCGTTGGTGGTTCTTCGCAGCCGAACGCAGCATGCTTGGACCGCCGATATCGATGTATTCAATCAGCTCGTCGCCCTTAAGCCCCTTCGCGCGAGCCGCCTCGAACGGATAAAGATTCACGACCAAGAGATCAAACGGCTCGAGACCTTCTTTGCGAAGAAGACTCGCATCTTCTTCCATCCCATCGCGAGAAAGCAACGCCATGTGAACACGCGGGTGAAGCGTCTTCACTCGACCATCCATCACTTCGGGAAATCCCGTTTGTTCGGAGATATCGATCGCCGGAATCCCGCTGTCACGAAGGTGTTTCAGCGTTCCACCGGTGGAAACCACCCGCAGGCCTTCGGCCACCAGCGGTTTTAAGAACTCAACCAATCCGGACTTATCCGAGACGCTCACCAGGGCATTTTTGAATTTCGGCATGGCCTAAGACTAGCTTAGAACGGAAGACGCGTCATCAGGAGTTTGAGATCGTCGTTGGTCAGGAAAAGACCACCGCCGACAAACGCGCTCGCACTGCCATTCTGACCAGCGAGATTTTCTCCACCGACCGTGAAGTAAAGCCCACTCCAAATATTGTAACGCGCAGACGCACGAACCTGGATATTTGCAAAATCATAGGCTTCGGCCGTCAAGCGAAGGTCACGCTTAAAGAAGTAGTAGTCCAAACCAACGCCGCCCGTGTTCTCGAGAAGACCGCCGCGCACCGTGAGATTCCAGAAGTTCTTCGCAAACTGCGCATTGAACTTTACACGGTCCTGGAACGTGCGGTTTTCGACAGTGACTGTTTCAACGCCATTGGTCGTCGACGCCGTGCGG
>JAHBTC010000206.1 GCA_019638835.1 Fimbriimonadaceae bacterium | reverse complement strand
GCTCGAGCAGATCAAGATGGACCTTTGCCATGTGAGTTACCCTGTGATCTTGCTCGGAGACGGAGCCGGGTTGGTTTACTCGACGCTCGGTGCCTCGCACCAGTGTGGCGAGGACATCGCGGCGCTAAGGCCGCTTCCCGGTATCAAGGTATTCACACCCGCGGACGCCGACGAGCTAGAAGCGGTTTTTGAAGAGGCGCTAAGTACCAACGGCCCATGTTATATCCGGATCGGGAAGAGCGATCGCCCTCCCGTGAAGCAAGAGAAATTGAAGTCGACGGCGCCTCGTGTGTTGCGAACGACTGCTCCCGGGCGCCCGATTTTGGTGACCATGGGTTCGATGACGGCTTTTGGCGCGGAGCTTTCGAAGGCGGAAGCCGATGGAGGCTTTGACCTCGGACACTTGGCGGTCTTGCGAGTGAAGCCGGTGCATGCCGAAGTGGTTGAAGCGTTGAAGTCGGCTCATGAGATCTGGGTTTTGGAAGAGCACCACCGCAGCGGCGGGTTGGCTTCTTCTGTTTCCGAAGCGATTTCGGAAGCCGGGTACGCAGTGCCGCGTCTTCGTGTGTGGTCTTTAAAAGATCAGTTTGTTCATTCGTGCGGGAGCTATCAGCACGCCCTTTCCGAGCACGATCTAAGTGATGAGCAGGTGCGCCTCGCGTTTGCTCGCGCGATTCGAGAAAAGAGGAATTAAAAATGTCGGAAGTGAATACGGACGCGTCTCGCGCCAATGTTGTCGAGGCCGCACGCCATCATTTTCGTGCGCAGGCCAAACGCAATATCGTTCCTGGGCAGGATTACATTCCCGTCACGGGCAAGATCTTGGACGAAGATGATTTGGTGAACCTTGTTGAGTCGAGTCTCGACATGTGGCTCACGGCAGGTCGCTTTGCGACGGAGTTCGAAAAGAGCTTCGCAAAAGCCTTTGGAACCAAGTTCTCCCTTCTGGTGAATAGCGGATCTTCAGCGAACCTCGTGGCTTTTACCGCTTTAACTTCTCCGCG
>JAHBTC010000205.1 GCA_019638835.1 Fimbriimonadaceae bacterium | reverse complement strand
CAAGGATGGATTGATCCAGCCGCATGGGACCCAACAGTTGCTGTCTATGCGAGCGCATCTCGAGGAGATGGTGGGCGAGATACGCCTCACCCGGACTCCGAAATCATTCGGTGCGAAGCCCCGGACCCCGAACCGGAATCAACCTCTATCACCATCTCCGGTCAGGTGACAGATGGCGACGGACAGCCAATCAACGGGGCGGAGATCTGCGCAAACGTCACCTGGGAGTTTTTCTACTCGTGTGTATCCTCGGCACGAGATGGCTCCTACGCAATCAATAGTGTCCCAAATGGCGAGGGCACGCTCTTCGTACAGGCATCTGGGTACCAAGCCCAGTCATTGGAGTTCACCGCAGCGAGTGAAAACATTACCTTTAATCCTGTGCTTCGAGCATACACATGGATATCAATTTCAGGAGTAGTTACCGACGAGAACGGACAAACCCTCCCCGGTGTACGTGTCTGTCTTAGTTCGATGGCGAGTACGGGATTCAACTGTACTCATACAACTGCGCAGGGTAACTATAAGTTTCAAGTGGCTGAGCGTGAGAATATTCCGCCTCACGATCTCTTCTCGGGAGATCGGAACTGGGCCTTCAGTTCTGATCGTTTCACTATTGATACCCAGGAGATCCAGATCAATCTCGTTGCGGTACCGAGGGAAACGCCGACTGAAAACACTACACCCTATTTTGGACGCGTCGTAGATAGTGACGGCAATCCCATCATGCAGTTCGCAGCATGTGATGTTGGGGGACGACAGTCCGAGTGCTTCATCTCTAATGGTGAGTCCAACTTGTTCGAACTGGGCCTCTGGGGATCAGATTTCGCCGTCTCTGCCCAAGGATGTCCAACGTTCAATCAGTATCTTTACGAGAATTTCGAGCTTCCGGAGGACTTTGACCTCGGAACCATCACGCTCGACTGCGAAGTGGGTGAAACGCCAACGGAGACACCAGTCGTAACACCGACGACCACCGTTCCGGCAACAGAGACACCGGTGGTAACCGA
>JAHBTC010000204.1 GCA_019638835.1 Fimbriimonadaceae bacterium | reverse complement strand
GTCGGGTCAACATTCTGGATTGAAGATCCATTGGAGTCCAGAGCCCCCAAAGAACTGGATCTAGTGGCCGCTCTGTCTACCCTTCCCAAGTTCGGCGCGGCGACTGTCGCAGCTAGAACCAACGCGCATTCAAATGTTCACAAGCTGCGACGAGCGCGGGTTCTTGTCGCTGAGGACAACGCAACAAACCAGCGAGTTGCGCAGTTGATACTTGAGAGCGGAGGACACGCCGTCACCATAGTGGACAATGGCGAGGGTGCCCTTGATGCGCTTGAGCGCGGCGGATTCGATATCGCGCTCTTCGATCTTTCGATGCCTGTAGTCTCAGGATTGGAGGCTCTGAAGCTCTATCGATTCACCAACCCTTGCCCCATTCCAATTCTCATAGTATCCGCCAACGTTACGGCTGAGATCATCGCGGAAACGCTAGAGGGCGGGGCAGCAGAATTTGTTCCCAAGCCACTCAGGGCTTCTCACTTGCTGGATGCAATTGATCGCCACCTGGCGCAACGTATTGAATCACCGACGCACCCACCCCCTCGATCCGAGGACCGGGCAAGCCTGTCCCTCGTAGAGTTGCCGGTGCTTGACCAATCGGTTCTTGACGATTTGTCGCGCCTATCAAGCGACTCTACCTTCATGAGTCGCCTGCTGAGAGGATTCAGATGCGACACTGAACGTCTCGTTAAGGAGATAGCAGAGCACATCACGAAGCGGGAGTACGCGCTCGTACGTGATGCCGCGCACGCTCTAAAGGGCGGCGCCGCCAGTGTGGGCGCCTCCCATTTGGTGCAGCAAGCAACGACGCTCGAGAAGATGCCCTCAGAGTCGCTTCGGATTCGCTCTGCCTACTTCATAGAGGAATTGACTAGGACATCGAATCGAACAATTGACGTTCTTGAACTGGTACTGGAGAAGCTTGATCAATCGGCGGCGAAAGACAACAAGCTCGGATCGTGAGCAAACGCTTCGCCCCTCACTCCCGCCGAGATCGCCACGACATTGTCTTTTTCCACGGACGTTGGC
>JAHBTC010000203.1 GCA_019638835.1 Fimbriimonadaceae bacterium | reverse complement strand
GTAAGCAAGGCACGGCGCACTTCAGACCACCTTGCCTCTGGGAGATCGCAGATGAGTGGACCGAATCGATCCCGCAGAGCCAGCGATACGTGGTCGAAATTCAATGCGTATTCCACGGGCATCCCGTCGCCGGGCATTAGAATGACCTCAGTCGCTAGTCCACGGATAGTTCGGGTGGCAGGCACCACAACGACTTCGTTCAGCCGATCAATCACTTCATCTCGGGTCAAGACAAGAACCGGACGACGTTTGTCAGGGAGACGAAAGGTGTACCAACGGATCTCACCACGTCTCAGGCGAGGTTGTCCCACCCTTCCCCCTCCCATGACAACTGATCTTCATCGGACGAGAACTCTTCTTTGCGAGGTGGCATAGCGCGGTAGAGAGAATCGTCGTCGGCTTGAGGCCGGACGATCAACCGCAGCAAGCGAGTTCGCTCCTCAGGCGTCAGTGCTGCAACGAGAGGGACGAGGTCCTCGGCCGTGAGTTGGATAGCCATCGCTTGCATTCTACCATCAGCTAGGGTTGGGGTAGACGCGAAACGATGCGAGGCATAGGCGGCCGGAACCGATGCGGGTGAGGTGGTCTCAAACGAGCGTCACGTCGGTGAGTGGGAGGTGTCCTGAATCGTCCCAGTGGAGCCGAACGTCGGCATCATTTTGTGCAACACTGACAGAAGCTTGCTGGCAAGCTGCATACTGCTTTGGTTTCGTTTACATGAGTACATCTCATGTTGGTCGGCGAAAACGGAGCTGGGAAAACCACCGTGCTCAACCTCCTTTATTACCTTCTGTCTGGCCAGTGGAACTCCATGGCGAAGTATCAGTTCGAAGAGATTTCGATTCGAATAGGAGGCAAGGACCACCGGCTTCGCTTCAGCGACCTTGAGAAATCTCTAATAAAAATTGACAAACGCAACCTACTTCGGCTCCCCGCATCTCTTCGCCAACGCGTAACCAACCTACTTGACCGGGCGGAAGGGCATTTGATACCCGCGGAACTCGAACGGATTTGTATCGACTACGGCATCCCTCTTGAACTA
>JAHBTC010000202.1 GCA_019638835.1 Fimbriimonadaceae bacterium | reverse complement strand
CCGTGGAGTCAGGGGGACTTCTTGCTTGCGCCGGATCGAGTTAATCGCAGTCCATTGAATACGACTACAAGGCTCGCACCCACATCCGCGATGACGGCCATCCACAACGTGGCGATCCCCGCCAATGCGAGCGCGAAGAACACGGCTTTGATCAGGAGTGCCAAGGCAATGTTTTGACGCAGAACGGCCGAGGTGCGCTGACTGAGGCGTATGAAGGATGCAACCCCGTGGAGGTCGTCTCGCATTAGCGCGACATCTGCGGTTTCCAAGGCGGTGTCTGTTCCAGCTGCACCCATCGCAAAGCCAATGCTCGCTTTCGCGAGCGCAGGAGCGTCATTGACTCCGTCTCCGACCATACCCACGCCCGCGTCGCCGTAGGTTTTTAGCAAGTCATCAATGGCTGTCAGTTTGTCATTGGGAAGCAGTTCGCCACGGGCATCGTCGATGCCGACCCCGCGAGCGATCGTTTTCGCGGTGGTTTGGTTATCGCCGCTGAGCATGATGGTGCGCAGCCCCAATGCTTGAAGCTCGCGAATGGCTTCAACGCTTGAGGCCCTAGGTGTGTCGGCAACCGCGATGATGCCGAGTGCTGACTTGTCATCGGTAAGCACGACGGCGGTTTGTCCCTTGGATTCAAGCTCAGCCAAAACAGATTCGACGGCCGGTGAACAGACACCGCGTTCATGAGCGAAGCGATGGTTCCCCAACCAATACGCCTTGCCCTCGACAGTTCCGGTCACTCCTCGCCCCGACACGGATGTGAAATTCTCGGTACGCATCAGAGCGCCGAACTGCTGAACCTTCTTGTCTTCCCAAGCCTGGGTAACGGCTCGTGCGACGGGATGGTCCGAACCAGCATCGAGAGTTGCAGCCAATCGCAGGATCTGATCTGCCGACATTGTTCCGAGAGAACGCGTGTCGGTGACCTTGGGTTTTCCTTCTGTAACCGTGCCGGTTTTGTCTAAAGCGATGACACGCAGCTTGCGGCCCTCTTCCAGATAGACGCCGCCCTTGATGAGCAATCCCTGCTTAGCGGCTGCAGCCAAT
>JAHBTC010000201.1 GCA_019638835.1 Fimbriimonadaceae bacterium | reverse complement strand
CGCCATGAACCACATCCCTCGCCGAAAGTTTCTTGGACTGCTTACTGGCGCTGTACTCGGGACAATGACTCTCTCGTCTCAAGCCAAGGCCGACGATCAGGACACAGCTTCGCTTCGCAAACGATTCGACTCGCTCCCTCCCGAAACTCGCCGCGAACTGCTTTTGCGCTATGAAAGAATCAAGACACTCTCTCCCGAGGACCGCGAACGCTTGAAGGAAATCGCAAGCCGGATTCGCGCAATGCCGCCCGAGCGCCGACAGGCCCTACGTGATGGCTTAAAGAAATGGCGCTCTCTTCCGCCAGCGACACGCGAACGAATACGCGAACGCTGGCAGCGCTACCAGAGCCTCACTCCGGAACAACGCGCGCGACTCCGTGCGAAGTTTGAGAAATGGCGTCAGCTAACACCCGCTCAGCGCGAACGCCTTCGCCGAGCTATCAATCGACGCCGCCAGGGCAACTAGAAGTGAGATGACAAAGACAACTCGACTTGCAACAAGGCTCGGACTCTTTCTCACTTCCTTCACGGCAGTTCCGCTGACGGCAACGGCTGCCATTGAGGATGTCACTTTCCGGCTGCCATCGACCCTCACCGTCTCGGCCTCTCAGTCTTCGACTGAAACCAAAAGTCTCGCGGCAGGCCTTAGGCTTATGCTCCCACGAAACTACTGGCTCGAGTTGGCCGCCGACAGAGCCAGCGAAACAGCGGACGACTTAGAGACCAGCACCTTGGGAAGCTCCATCGCATTCGGCACAGATCCGATAGAGGACTTCTCCTTCGACATCGGTCTCGATGGGTTTGGAGTCAGCGACCAATACTCCGTTCGCGAGGGACGCATCCGATTGACCGCCATGCCGGCAACCGTCTTTGGCTGGAAAAACCCCGGCCTAGAAGTAGCGCTCGAGTATCGACAAGCTGGTTTTGAGTTCGCCAATTCACCCAACCCTATCTTCTCCACGTCTTCCGTAAAGCTAGATGCTCGTACACTCCGCACCGAGTTTGGTTTCTACATGATTTCACCTTGGACGTTACGTGCCTTCTTTGAGCGCGTCTCTCACGATCAGGGCTTTCAAGATCTCAATCGTCCGTTAGCGCCTCTCTTCGT
>JAHBTC010000200.1 GCA_019638835.1 Fimbriimonadaceae bacterium | reverse complement strand
TCCGGTGCTCTACCCCCGGCAGCATACACGCGACGCACTACCTAAATAGTTTTCGCGGAGAACCAGCTATTTCCGAGTTTGATTGGCCTTTCACCCCTAGCCACAGGTCATCCCCTGCCTTTTCAACGGAAGTGGGTTCGGTCCTCCAGCGCGCGTTACCGCGCCTTCAACCTGCCCATGGCTAGATCACCCGGTTTCGGGTCTGATCCGTGCAACTATAGCGCCCTCTTCAGACTCGCTTTCGCTACGCCTACGCCTCCCGGCTTAAGCTCGCTGCACAGACCAAGTCGCTGACCCATTATACAAAAGGTACGCCGTCACCCCCGAAGGGGCTCCGACTGCTTGTAGGCGTTCGGTTTCAGGTCTCTTTCACTCCCCTCGTCGGGGTGCTTTTCACCTTTCCCTCACGGTACTTGTCCACTATCGGTCGCCAAGGAGTACTTAGGCTTGGAGGGTGGTCCCCCCATGTTCAGACAGGATTGCACGTGTCCCGCCTTACTCTCGGATGTCGAAGAGCTCTACCCGTACGGGGCTATCACCCGCTGTGGCCCGACTTTCCAGACGGTTCCGGTTCTCTCTTCAACACCACTGGCCTGATCCGCTTTCGCTCGCCACTACTCACGGAGTCTCTGTTGATGTCCTTTCCTCCGGGTACTGAGATGTTTCAGTTCCCCGGGTTCGCCTCCTACGCCTATGGATTCAGCGCAGGATCACCCTAAGGTGGGGTTTCCCCATTCGGAGATCTTCGGATCAACGCCCGTTCGCGGCTCCCCGAAGCTTATCGCAGCGTACCACGTCCTTCTTCGCCTCTTGGCACCAAGGCATCCACCAAACGCCCTTCTGGCACTTGATCAGCTTCTACATCTCTCAAAGAACCCAAAGTCCAGGGGACCTCAGGCTCTCCGTCCCGTGCAGGGGCCATCCCCCGTCCACGGAACTCACTTTCTCACCCGCGAGGTCGTACCACCAGGCAACACGCTCACGCGCGCCGCCCGACGCCGACCTCGACGTCAAGACTTATGCTTCCTCTCAACGATGTCACAGAACCACGTCACAAGGCGGACCACGTCAACGCCTCGAACTCCGGATCCTTCCAGGCAATTGCCACCACCGAAGTGGTGGAGGTGAAC
>JAHBTC010000020.1 GCA_019638835.1 Fimbriimonadaceae bacterium | reverse complement strand
AATGTTTGGCGTAACAACTCCATTGTATCCACGCCTTACTTGCTCTTCGCGCAAGAAGTCATTCAGCGTCTCGCGGAGCACCGTTCCCTTCGGCAGCCATAGCGGTAACCCAGCACCGACACGAGGACTGAACATGAACAATCCCAACTCCTTTCCAAGGACACGGTGGTCACGCTTCTTGGCTTCTTCGAGGAAGTTGAGGTAGTTCGCAAGTTCTTCCTTCGTCTCGAAAGCCGTTCCGTAGACGCGGGTGAGTTGCTTGTTCTTCACGTCGCCGCGCCAGTACGCACCGGCAATCGACATCAACTTGAAGTGCTTGAGTACCTCGGTATTCTCAATATGTGGCCCGCGACAAAGATCAATGAACACATGTTCTTTGCCTTGCTTGTCCGTCGCTCTTTGCTCGTAGAACGTGATTGGATCGCCTTCGGGGATCGCCTCCAGCAACTGAAGCTTGTAAAGCGCGGTTGCTTCGCCCTGGCCCAGCGTCGTTTCCTCAAGGATGATGCGCTTGGCATCCTCGCGATCTGCGGCTTCGCGACGCACAATGGGTTGCTTGAGGTTGGCGAGTTCGCGCATCTTGTTTTCGATGCGGGCGAGTTCCTCTTCTTTCAGGGGCTCGTCGAGGTCTACGTCGTAATAGAAGCCGTTTTCGACCGGTGGCCCAATGGCAAGCTTGACTCCGGGATAGATCTCCGTCAACGCCTGCGCAAGAAGATGGGCGGCCGAGTGGCGAAGGGCGTACAGGCGTGATTGTTCGTAGCTCATGGAAATACCTCGCGTACAACGCGATTCAGTTGTCGGTTGAAGTTTACTTTGCTTTGATTTCGCTCGACTGGGAAGAGGATTGAGGAATCAAGTTTTCCTGACTCTCTATATCCGCTCCACCGCCGTGCCCCACCTAAATCCTCCCCGCCCGCCAGCGAGGAAGGTTGGGATGGGGCTTCCTCGCGACGCGCGGCCCCGGTCCATTCTTGACCTGATCTCTCCCCCGCCGAGCAAAGCGGACAGCGGGGGAGAAAAGAAAAGGGGGAGCGGAAACGAAGTTGACGCAAGCCTCGTCATTTCGCGGCGTGCCAAAACCCTAGCTCTCCCCCGCCGAGCAAAGCGGACAGCGGGGGAGAAAAGAAGAGGGGGACCGGAAACGAAGTTGACGCAAGCCTCGTCATCGCAAGGCGTGCCAAAACCCTAGCTCTCCCCCGCCGAGCGAAGCGGGCAGCGGGGGAGAAAAGAAGAGGGGGAGCGGAAACGAAGTTGACGCAAGGCTCGGGATTGCGGGGCAAGCCGGGCATAATCCACGTCGTTCACGCTATCCTCGACCCGGCGAGGGTTGAGGAGTTACAATCGCATGGAAGCCATCACAAGTCAATGAGGTAGCTTCATGCAAAGCGCAAGTATCCTCATTCTTGGTCGTAAACTATGTAGTTGTCGTCGTTGATAAAAGTATACAGTATTCAGATTAACACGTCAATGTTTATCTAGTACCCGTGCGCTGTCCATCTAACTGATGAGATCGTGTATTTTATCATCAGTCTCATAAATTTCCAAAAATAGTGCAACTAGCTCATCGTCGTCACAATAAGCTATCACCATTTCTCTCGGAATAGATGAAACTGGTCCAGATAGGAAGTACGGCATGGCTGGCTTCCCGACTGCAAAGACTTTAAGCATAGGCACTGGTAAGACTAGCAAACTTCGTGTTGATCTGGCGATTTCCAAAAATGCGTCAACAACAAGCGGGTCTTGCCTGGCCCTGACATCTGGTGTCATAAATTTATTAAACAGAATCTGTTGCTTTTGACGCATGTGATCGATAAGATGATAAATCTTGCGATCCTTTATTGAGAGTATTGGGCACGGCCATGTTGTCATGTTGCTTAGTTGGCGTTGTTTACATAATATTCACTAAGAATATCAAGCCCGCTTCGATTTATGCCGTACTCTATATCCATCAGTAGGGCCCTCAGAACCAGAGAATTACCAATCACGGAAAGAGAGGTTTTTGCTTTGACACGATTGAGGGATTGAGCCCGATTCCAAGAACCCCTCACTTTCTGCAAATCCTTGTGCATCCTCATCAAGTCGTCCATACCTTCAGATTTGTCCATAAGCCCTGCCCTCATCATTGATGTGATCTGCATCATGTGGCTTCCAATCCGCTCGAATGCCGCCCCATAGTTCATGTCCCAGTTCATTAGAAGGGCCCCGAAGACGAATGCCAGCATCTGAAGAATTGTGTTCAAAGGCATGTAAATTGGGATAGATAGATTTCCATCAGGATCAGACCTGGTCGTAGGCGCACTTGAACAATAGACATACCAGTTTGAACCATCTGTTGCCTCATCCTCACTCAAGAACCTCCCCGTCCACGGCTCATAGAACCGAGCCCGCATGTAGATCAGGCCATTCTCAGGGTCCGTGGGATGTCCAAGGTTGCCGCAGTAGCCGAACATGGAACCGGAGCCGGTAGACGATCTTTCCCCGCCCCAAACATCGTACTGCTTCCAGTTCGCCGTCGCGTAGCCCGTGCCTCCAGAACGAGTAAGCGTCGCCTTCACGTTCCCATGCACGTCGTAAATGGGATACAGCCAAGAAGAGGAAGTCGAGTTGTAGAAGGCGTCAATCCCGCGAGCACCCAGGGCGTTCCACCGCTTCCAGGTATGCACCCCGCTCTGGAACTGCTGCTCGTATACCGGCATCTGCCCGTCGTAGTCGGTGCGCGTCACGAGGACCGTCGAACCCGCCGTCGAACGACGCCACACCCGCATTCCGTCCGCACGGAACAGGTTGACCACTTCGAGCCCCGAGCCCGCCGAACTTTCGTACTTCGTCAGCATCCCCAGCCGCCAGGTGTAGGTGTTGGTCCCGCCCGTGTAAGAGTCGCCCACGCGATCGCCGACGGCGTTGTAGGTGTGCGTCGCGGTCGGGGATTCGGTTATGCGGTTGAGCAGATCGTAATCCCAGTCGTTGCCGCGCATGGAGTCTTCGATGCGGTTGCCTGCGGGGTCGCCGCGCACGAGGCGCAAATGCGGCATTGCCTTCTCCGCGAGTGCAAGACACGCCGCCATCCTTGGATTCTACCGACAAGGCGCCGGTCAAGATTCCTCTTCTCCAATGCCCCTTGGAACCCGGCGGCATCAGGTACGGTCTAACTCCGTATGCCCGTCCAGTTCCGGACACGGATTGCCGTGCTCGCCGCGACCCTCGCGGTGGCGGCAATGAGTACGGCCCAGACTGCCGAATCCAAGTTGCGCACATCGATTGATGCAATCCGCTCAACGGGTGAACTCGCCCTCGGCCTTGACGGTACGCGTCAGGTTGGTAGCACCACGATCCCCGTGGTCGCGAGCCTTTCCATCCAGTTGGACATCAGCGCCGGCTATCCGGTTTGGCGATTCGAAGCCGAGAATTTTGAGAACGGGGTTCGAACTCATCGGATTGTGGGCGACGGTCAGTTTTTCATCACTTACGACGCGCTCAAGAACACCTACACTTCTATCCGCTACGGCACGGTGGATGCGAGCGGACAACTCCCCGACCACCTCACGCGCGCGTTCCTTGCGCTTCGTCGCCGTTCACCTGCACCTGTGGCGTTCCTCGCCGCAATGGGCAGCGACGTTTTTGAGCGCGGCGGAACCCGATGGGCACCTTATCTCTCCACGGGTACTCGCCATGACGACCTCAATAACGTAATCGTCCGGACGAACAATCCTTGGTGGCGCGAAACCAGCTACCACCTTGACTTAGCAGGCAAATGGGTTGGGGTTACGCACCGCGAAGTGAACAACGGTACGGTGTACAAGGAAGATATTTGGCCCGTTACGGTCCATGCCGGAACCGTATTTGCGGGGGCGAACTTCACCTTTATCCCGCCGCCCGGTTCTCGCTCATTGGGCGGCGAATCCGTCGGCCCGTAACCGATTCAGGAACTCTTCCCACACCTCTTCCGTAGGAGGACCTAACACTTTGAGGCCGGGGCATACGGAGATCGTTCGTGTCACTTGTGACCCGGCGAATGCCTCGGCCTCATTGCTTGTGCAGACATAAGTTCTCGCCCGGCGGCTCGGGGCGACCACCTGCCGCAGTTCGCTCCATTCCCACCCCACGCCGACCAGAACGGCTTGCCCGGGGGCCCCGGCTTCCAGGAGTCGCCACCAGACTTCGGCGGTTTGCCAGTCGTCTTCGTCAGGGACGAGGATGGTGGGGCACGGCCACACCGGAGTGAGGGCGGGGCCAGCCGGTTGCCAGCCGCGCGATACTTCCGGTTTGTATCCCTCGCGCCAGAGCATCAACCGCGCGACGGAATGAACGGAGCAATGATCGAAGCAAGAGAACTAGCGTTGTGCGTCTGCATCAGCACTCGCCCCGGCCCCGAAAGGTGAATCACATACCCTTCGCCACTGGCCACCGAGGCGAAGAATCCACGCGCGGATTTCTTCACTTGCATCTGCATCCCGGCCGTAAAGGCCACGAGATGCCCGGTGTCAATGATGTACTGCTCGCCGGGCTGAAGGTCAATCGTACGGATCGCCCCAAAGGTGCTGACCAACACGGTGCCCGCTCCCGATGCATGCATCATAAAAAGGCCCTCGCCGGAGAACATGCCTTTCCACTCCGCTTTGGTGTTGAGTTCCACCGAGGGATCACACGCGAGGAAGCAACCGCTGGTAATCATAAGGCCCGGCTGAACGAGGTCAATGCCCGCGATCTCACCCGGCCCCTTGGGCGCAAGAATGACTTCGCCTCCGCCACCGCTTGCGGTGAACTTGGTCTGGAAGAGCGATTCTCCGGTGAGAAGTCGTCCAAACATCTTGCCCAATCCGCCCGACTGGGTTTCGATCTCAATGGTTGGACTCATCGAAGCCATGGCGCCACTCTCGGCTCGAACCGTTTCCCCTGGACCCAGAACGACCTTCGCGACGGCAAACGCGGGGCCGTGCATTACTTCGTATCGCATCGCAAAAGACTACCGCTGATAGGTCCACGGAGGAGTCGCCTAGTCGCAAATCCGTAAAGTAGTTTTGTCGTGTCTACGGTCGCTGAATCCATTCAGGCCGCCGACGAGAATCCTAACCGCGTGGTCTGGCAACTCGCTGGCCCCGCTGTCATGCTCAATGTGTTGCAGACGATCAACGGATTCTTAGACACAAGCTTTATTGCCCGCATCCAATACAACGGCAGGGCCGACGACGCGGTATTGGCGGCTGTGGCCGCGAGCATGTCGGTGCTCTTCCTGTTTTTCAGCATTGGCATGGCCCTTGGCACTGCTCCCACGGCGATCGTTAGCCGCGCCTATGGGGCCAAGAATGCCGACGAGGTCAAACACGCTAGCCGCATTAGCCTGGGCTATAGCCTCTTGGCCGGTTCCCTGTTTATTGGAATTGGATTTCTCATCCTTCCTTTCGCCCGAGCAAGCTTTGTCCCAAGCGACGCTCCACGTGTCGGAGTTCTGATGTCGGAGTATCTCGGCATCGTCTGTTTGTCGTTACCGGCGCTTTACGGGATTCAGACCATCGCAGGGTGTTTGCGAGCCACGGGAGATGCGAAGAGTCCACTCGTGATCAGCGGGATTCAGATTCTCCTTCACATCTGCTTGAACCTGGTGTTGATCTTGCCCGGCCAAACGATCTTGGGCGTTCACGTTCCGGGTGCTGGACTCGGCGTGCGGGGAGCGGCAATGGCAATGACATTCAGCGCGTACCTCGCCCTGGTGATTTACATCCTTTGGGTCCGCAGATCCGCTTTACAACTGGATCGCCCGGAACTACCCAATCGCGAATGGATTCAACGATTGACAAGAATCGCCGCACCGGCTGCTGGAATGGCGATCCTTCGGGTGGGGTCTTTTTCGTTACTCGTCGCTATTCTTAGCCGAGTTCCTAATGAGCACACCTATGCTCTCGGCGCGATGCGGGTTGGGATTCAAATGGAGTCCATCGCGTTCATGCCTGCCTTTGCTTTGATGATCTCCGCGCAGGCACTCGTTGGTCAAAGTTTGGGTATGGGTAAACCCGACCGGGCGGCGCGACTGGGCTGGCTCGCAGCCCACCACTCGGCAGTCGTTGTCACCGTAGTCTCGTTGCTGATGTTGGTCTTTGCGGGCCCAGTCGTGAAAATGCTGATCCCCGATCAACCGGCCGAGACCATCAATATCGCTGTTCGATATGCGCAGATTGTCTTGATCACCGAGACGCTGTTTAGCTACGGAATGGTCTTAGTCGGCGCGATGCAGGGTGCGGGAGATACCGCCCGACCATTTTGGATGAGCCTGATCTCGTTGTGGATCGTGAGAATTCCGATTGCTTGGGTGTTAGCCATCGGCCTAAAAATGGGTAGCGACGGTGTGTGGATTGCAATGGCGGTCAGCCAATCCGTGAACGGGATCCTCGCGATGGCCTTGTTCAAGCAAGGTCGTTGGAAAACCGCGCGTGTCTAGTCCGTATCATTCACTTGAGATTGGTCAGGCGCCTTTGGGTGATCAGATTTTGGAAACCGATCACAACTTACGTCCGGCGCAGAAATGATCCCGGCAACTCCCAGAAGAATAGCCCGCTTATCCCGAAGCTAGACTGAGCCCCACGGCCCTAGTCGCCATAATCTAATCGGGCACGCCAGCCGCGCGTTTCCCGTTTGCTTTCTTATGAAAACCGCGTTGATCACCGGAATCACAGGCCAGGACGGTGCCTACCTGGCTGAACTACTCCTCAAAAAGGGGTACGCGGTCCACGGCATCAAGCGTCGCACCTCGCTCTTCAACACACAGAGAATTGACCACCTCTATCACGATGCGCACGAAGAGGGACTTCCTTTTCAATTGCACTACGGCGACCTCACCGACTCCACGTCGCTGATCCGGGTGATCCAAGAAGTTCAGCCCGACGAAATCTACAATTTGGGTGCGCAGAGTCACGTCAAAGTCTCCTTTGAAGAACCCGAATACACGGCAAACTCGGACGCACTCGGCACTCTTCGGATGCTTGAAGCCATCCGCATACTTGGCATGACCGATCGAGTTCGGTTCTATCAGGCTTCGACCAGCGAGTTGTACGGACTGGTGCAAGAGATTCCGCAGAAGGAGACGACACCGTTTTATCCCCGATCACCCTATGCGGTAGCAAAACTGTACGGCTATTGGATTGTCGTAAACTACCGAGAAGCGTACAATCTTTACGCTTGTAATGGCATTCTTTTCAATCATGAAAGCCCGCTTCGTGGCGAAACGTTTGTCACCCGCAAGGTGACTCGCGCTGCCGCCAAAATTAGCCTTGGTCTCCAGAAGAAGCTGTTTCTTGGCAACATGAATTCGATGCGCGACTGGGGTCATGCGCGCGACTATGTTGAGGCGATGTGGTTGATGCTTCAACAAGACCGCGCTGAAGACTTTGTCGTTGCCACGGGCGAGCAACACTCCATTCGTGAGTTGTGCGAACTTGCATTCCGAGGGGTTGGAATCGAAATTGAGTGGCGCGGTTCAGAAGAAAACGAAGTCGGCATTAACACGGCCAACGGCCTCGAAGTGATTGGCGTTGACCCACGATACTATCGCCCTACTGAGGTCGAAACGTTGCTCGGCGACCCTACAAAAGCCAAAGATAAGTTGGGTTGGACGCCAAGAACCTCTTTCCACCAATTGATTGACGAAATGGTGAAGTCAGATCTGGAAGCAGCCCAACGCGACACCTTGGTGCAAAAAGGCGGCTTCCATGTTTATCAAAGCGCCGAGGAAAACCGGTAATCCATGCTGACCGCCAACCAAAGGATTTTTGTGGCGGGCCACCGAGGGCTTGTTGGGTCGGCAATCGTTCGGCAACTTCAGGCGAACGGTTTTGGCAATCTTGTACTTCGGACTCGCGATGAACTGAATCTTGAAGACCAAGCGGCCGTTAGTGAATTTCTCAGGAACGAACGACCCGACTGGATTGTGATGGCCGCCGCAAAGGTCGGGGGTATCGGAGCAAACTCAACCTATCCGGCGGAGTTCATTGGTGTCAATCTAGTCATTGAATCGAACCTGATCTGGGGTGCGCATCTCGCAGACGTGCCGAACTTTGCCTTCCTCGGCTCCAGTTGCATTTACCCCCGCGAGACGCCGCAACCGATTCCCGAAACGGCGTTGCTTACTGGGCCGCCGGAACCCACAAACGCTCCGTATGCCGTGGCAAAGATTGCCGGTTTAGTCTTGTGTGACGCGATTCAGAAGCAGTACGGTCGCAACTACTTCACGGTCATGCCACCCAATGTGTATGGCCCAGGTGATAACTACGACTTGGAGAACAGCCACGTTCTACCAGCACTCATCCGCAAGTTTCACACGGCGAGGAAGCAAGGGAATTCCGACGTGACGGCATGGGGAACCGGGTCACCGCGAAGGGAGTTTTTGTACAGCGACGACGTCGCCGATGCCATCGTCTTCTTGATGAAGCAAGAGACGGTGCCCAGCATGGTGAACGTAGGAACCGGCACATCCATCTCTATTCGCGAACTGAGCGAACTTGTCCAACGCGTCGTAGGGCACGAGGGTCAGATTGTGTGGGATACGAGCAAACCGGACGGATTTCCGGAAAAGACAAATGATGTAAGCCGGTTACGTGCCCTCGGCTGGTCGCCCGGTCGCACGCTTGAGCAGGGCGTGAAGCTTGCATATGACGCTTTTCAGCGAGAGCATCCAGAGCTATAGGGTTGCTGGCTTCTCTCCCTTCAGAATAGGTTCAAACCGGTCAGCAATCGCTTTGACATCAAAGGTTCGCTCGGCATAGCTTCGGCCGGCGGCCCCCATCGCTTCGCGCCTCGACTGGTCCTTGGCCATCTCCAACCCGGCGGCGACGAATCCTTCGACATCCTTGGGATCCACGACTACCCCGGCCCCTGCCGACTGTATGGTTCGGGCGGCAAGGTTCTCCAACGGCATCGCCGTCAGCATCGGTCGGCCCGCGCAGAGATAACTCAACACCTTGCTCGGTACGCTGAATACTCCGGCATCAGGCTCCAGCACCGCCATCAAAACATCGGCGGTCGCCAACACCTCAGGTAACCGTTCAAACGGCTGAAAACTCATCGTCTTCAGATTGTGCAAGCCTAATTCGACAACCCGCTTCTGGAGGTACTCCAGCGCAGCACCTCCAGAGATCACGACGACCTTGGCATCGGGGATCTCCTTGAGCGCAACTGCCATTTGCACCAAGAGTTCGGGGTTATGCTTCATTCCCAGTGTGCCGGAATAAAGAAACACCAGTCCATCCCCCAACTCTTGTTCTCGCCGCCAGCGATTTCCTCGTGGGTGTAGGGGAAGGTCTTCAAGCACCCCCCAGTTTTCAATCACGTGGGCCCGGACGCGAACGGAAGGCGGTATGTGGGCCCGAAAATCGTTGCTGATCACCACGACCTCGTCGCTCTTCTCCAATAGCCGTTGTTCCATCCGAAGGTAGAAGCCGCCGACTATCCCCCCCACAAACGGAATCTTGAGTTTCAATAACCGAACCGCCGCCTGCCCCACCAAGTCTTGCACCCAAAAAACGAATCGCCCGTTGCGTTGGTGCATCTCTTCCAGAAGCATTCGCTGCACGTCCAGTGGACCATTTCCACTGAGAATCACGTCGGGCTTGAACTCCCTGACGACTTCGATGACGCCTCGTCCGTGTTCTAGTTCGCCTTGGTGTCGCTTACGCAGATCACTTTTATCAATGTCTTGGATCAAGACAATCGGATGCATGGTTAGCGAATCTGGGTCGTCAGGCAAAACCTGGTTTGACCCTTGGGGGGTTAAGAAACTTCCTGAAAAGCAGTGAGCGACCGTGTGTCCTCGGCGGGCCAATTCTCGGCTAAGCGTTGCCGTAAACGCATGACCTCCGAAGTCGTGCACCATGATCCTCATTTGATTCCTCTTCCGATTGCTTCCCACATTGTCCAAGCCCTGCGCTGCGCCGCAACGTTATGCACTCGCAAAATCCGTGCCCCTTGGCTCAACGCCCAGACGCCCGCCGTATAGGTTCCCTCTTCCCGTCGTTCCAAAGGCGCAGGTTCATCAGTATCCGAAACCAATCGTCCGATGAAGGATTTACGGCTCACCCCCACCAAGACGGGCAATCCTGTGGCCACAAACTGATTGATACCTCGCAACAACGATAAGTTGTGCTGAAGATTCTTGCCAAATCCAATTCCCGGATCAATCCACACTTTTCTTACTCCGTCCTCTTTGGCGACTCGTACGGATTCGACGAGAGATTTGTGAACGTCACTCACCACATCGGTGTAAGTTGGCGACGACTGCATCGTTCGAGGTTCTCCCTGCATGTGCATGAGACAGGCCGTCACGCCAGTTTCCGCACAAACCGCCCGCATCGCCGGATCCCGCAGTGCGGTCACATCATTCACTACTTTGGCACCCGCCGCGATCGCTTCTCGTGCCACGACGGGCTTCATGGTGTCTATTGAAACCGCAATCCCTTGTTCAGCGAGAGCGGACACCACGGGTAAGACGCGGCGGATCTCATCCTGTTCCTGAACGGGTTCCGCGCCGGGTCGGGTGCTTTCCCCGCCCACATCAACCAGGTGCGCTCCATCCTCAACCAGAGCCAGTCCTCGCTCTATTGCTCGCGAAGCATCTAAGTAATTGCCTCCATCACTGAACGAATCCGGAGTGACGTTCAGCACGCCCATCCAGCACGGACCCGACGGAAGGACAAAACTCATGCAACAACCGGGGGCGGCAAGAATTGATCGTGGAGTGCATGTACCGCTCGGTGCAACTCAGACTCGGGCACTAGCAGGCTAACGCTGAAGTCGCTGTCCGATGTTTGCAAGACGGGTACCTGTGCTTGGATCAAGGTGTCCAAGACCCAATGGAAGACACCGGGTTGCTGAATGTAATCTTGCCCCACGAGCGAAACCATCGTGCAACCTTCGGTAACTGTCATCTTGACAAGGGGTACGTCGCCAAGCAGGCGTAACTGCGTCCGCGTTTCGGGGGTTGCTTCGTCCCCGACCTGAAGCATGATCAACGAACCATTGATGGGGAAGACAAGGCCGTCAAACAGAAGCATGAATGTGCCGTATTGATCGCGCGGTACGGCGAATCCAAAACTTGTCGGACTCAGATTCACCATGTACAGATTGAAACTGTGTTGCCCAAGGGTTTCATATACCATCCGCATTACGGCCCGGCGAGCGCTCTCCTCTACCCCGCTCAAGTCCATTTGGAGGTAGACCAACTTGCCAGAGTGGGTGACGCCGGTGACGCGCCTTCCATCTACTCCATCGCGGTGGACGACTTCGGTACCGGCGGCATCAGAAAATGTGTTCTTCACCCATAACGGGATTCCGAATCGCATCGCCACTTCCGCCGCACGGGGGTGCAAAACTTTCGCACCAAGGTGGGCAATCTCCGCCACTTCATCATAGGAAACCTTTGGAAGCGTCGGCGCGTGTGGAACGAAGTCAGGATCGGCCGTCTTGACGCCGTCCACATCGGTGTAAATCTCGACCCGCTCGGCACCTAGTGCGGCCCCGATCGCCGCCGCTGTTGTGTCGCTGCCGCCACGCCCCAAGGTTGTGAGTTCGGCACCCGGAAGTTTGCCGTCCGTCCACACACCTTGGAACCCACATACAACCGGGATCGCTCCCCTCCCTAACACCTCGTAAAGACCGATCGGGTTCACCCCTAAGATTCTCGCGCTCCCATACGAGCCATCGGTACGAATACCTGCTTGTCCCCCGCGCATCGCCATCGCGGGATGACCGAGCGACTTCAACGTGTGGGCGAAAACGGCCGAAGAGATAATCTCCCCGCACGCCATCATCAGGTCCATCTCACGGGAATCCGGCTCTATAACAGGGTCAATCTCCGACAGCAAGCCCACCAACGTGTCGGTGGCATAGGGCTCGCCTCGGCGGCCGATCGCGCTGACAACGACCACCGGGTGATAGCCCGCTTCCTTCGCGCTCACGACACGAAGGGCTGCCTTCATGCGATTCTCTTTCGATCGAACACTGGTGCCGCCGAACTTCAAGACAACGACTTTCAAGCCTCACCTCCGATCTGAGCGCGAAGTCGCTCGGCAAGTGCTTCGGCTTCGTCATCCGGCAACACCACGAGGAGCCGATCGTGCATATCGCCTAAGTGCTCCAACACCGCGTCTCCCGTGAGCGCCTCGGCAATAATCTGTGCCATCAACCCAACCTCGTCCCGCATGTTCACGGCATGAACGAGGACAACACTTCGATCCGGCTTCAAACTGTACGTCCAACCACGGTCGCGCAATGCCGTTTCCACCACTTCTGCACCCGAAATTGGCACGATAAAGGACAGCCCTGTCGGCGTGAACTTCAGGAAGTCAATGCTAATCTGAGCGTCCGCCACCGCTCGTAGAACTAGGAGTCGGTGCTCCGCAAGTGGTTCAGATAATCGCGAAACGTGAACGCGTGCGAGACCTTTCCGGACCTCAACCCGATTGATTCCGCGCGGCTTTTCAAACTCAGTTTCCTTGATGGCGTCCGGCATCCGATATTCGGAAGCGGCGTCCTGACGCAACGGTTCGGGGCGGATCGTCGAATCACTCATCGTGATCGTCCCCGGAAAGAATCTGCTCAACTCTTCCCCATGCCTCATCGGAAACAACGGCATCGGCCGCGGCCGCATTCTCTTCGATTTGGCTCGTTTTCGTTGCGCCGACGATCACGCTTGCTACGTTCGGCTGTCGCAGACACCAAGCCAGTGCGAACTGTCCGGTTGTCAAGCCGAACTCCTTGGCGATCTCACCGATGGCCGCTACCTTAGTGAGGGCTTCGTCCGTCATGTATCGCCCCATGAACTGGTTGCTCTTCTCGTCTGCGGCCCGAGAGCCTTCCGGAAACTGGTGACCGGGTTTGTATTTTCCGGTCAGAACCCCTTGTGCCAGGGGAGAAAACACGACTTGACTGAGCCCTTTTTGTTCGCATGTGCTGATTACATCTCGCTCAATGTCTCGTTGAAACATGTTGTAAGGCGGTTGATTGCTCACGGGCAGGGTGCATCGCCAGTCAAAAGCGGTGTGAACCATGTCTGTGATCTGGGCCGCACTCCAACAACTTGTGCCCCAATAGATAATCTTGCCCTGTCGCACACAGTCATCCACAGCGCGGACGGTCTCTTCCACTGGAGTATCAGGGTCAAACCGATGGAACTGAAACAAATCAATGTAGTCGGTGCCCAAGCGGCGGAGGGAATTCTCCACACTTTCGACAATATGCTTGCGGTTCAAACCGCGATCATTTGGCGCATCCGTGAACGGAAAGAAGCACTTTGTGGCGAGGAATAGATCCTCTCGGCGCATCCCTTTGACGGCTAATCCCAGTGCCTTTTCGGCTTCGCCTAAGTTGTAAACGTCGGCGGAATCAAAGAAGTTGATGCCCAGTTCGAAGGCCCGCCGAACAATGCTGGTTGTCTCGTTGTCTTCCAGTGTCCGACCGTGGGTGAGCCATCCCCCGAGGGAGACCGCACTCACTCGAACTCCGCTCCGTCCCAGCCTCCGGTATTGCATTTCCGTTCAGGTTACCGCTGGGGGGTGGATGTGCCGGGAACTTCGATGATCAGCGCACCTTTGCCCTGCGAGATAGAACCCAACGCGTTTTCGCGAATAGCATCAGCAAGCAGGAGTCGCCACTTGCGATCAAGATTGGCGTTCATTTCCGTTCGCTCTTGATCAGAGTAAGGCTGTCCCGCAGCCAGCCCTGCGGTCGCAAGGAACTTCTGTCGCTCCTCCGGCGGAGTCAAGCGAAGCGAAAGATAGATATGCGTGAACCCAAGACCACGCATCGCATCCGCGTATTCTTCACCCGAGCTGAGGGGGTCGTACGGAATCGTCTTGCTGTGACCCGGATTTGCCCACATGTAGGGTCGATCAAGAAGGAACCCAAACACCTCGTCATACAGCGCGATCTTGCTGGTTTCTGGCAACTGATTGAGCTTTTCCGCATCTTCTGCGAAGGGGATGAAGGCATTGCGATATGCGACCGGGCTCGCTTGCCCCGTTACCACGAGCATACGTGTTTCGGTCTCCATTTTATAGACCATGCCAACCGTATAAAGCCACTGCCCTACTACGACAACGGCAAGCGCGACGGTCGCGAACTCTCTTTTGCGGATGCTAGAAAGAGCGTCTGACCCAACCAACGCGATTGGAACGGCGATCACCGTAAGGTAACGAGTCTGTTGACTGAGCAGATACCACGCCAAGAGCGCAACTCCTACCGTTGCCAATACAAGCCGCTCGCGGCGACCTCCAACCCTTAGCGCGGCAGCCGCCAACCCGACAACAATTACGGTCGCCCCGACGGCTCCGCTCGGAAAGCCGCCGCCCTCGGTTTGCATCGGGTTGGTGTAGCGCCCTGGCTGGTATCCCATCCCGAGCACCGCATGACCAGGATTCTTTGTCAAGCCGACGGTCTGCTTCACGCCGAACGATGCTTGTTCATTCGAATAGACCTCTGATCGCCACTGATCCCAATCGTTACCCCCCAGAATGCTGTAAAAAAATGGGTAGACGGGGTTCCCTTGCAGGGCAGATGTTCTGGCGTACCAAGGGAGTGCGACAAGGACCGCAAGCACCAAACTGAATCCGAACCTCACTCCTACCGCCGGTTTCTTACGTAGAAAACCAGCCACGACGATCACCACCGCGACGGCAGCAAGAATCTGTAGTCCCGTATGTTTGGTAGCTAGCCCCCCACCAAGCAACGCAACTGGCAACCAGGGAATTCCTCGGCTTTCGTCCAAGAACTCGGATACAGCGTATAGGATCCCGAGCCCCGCAAACAAACCGTGTGCAACGTCGATGTACGCCGTTCCTGACTCCCAAGCCACCACTGGGCAACCTGCGAAGATAAGTCCGGCCCAAACCCCTGCGTCCTGTCCATACCATCGCCGGGCCAAGCCGTAGATGGCAAGCGAACCAAGCAGGAAGAACCCAAGGCTAAACCCCTTCGCACCATATTCGCCGCCCCAAGCGAGACCCCATATGAACAAGTTGTCCGCCGCAAATGGGAAGTAACTGTGGTGAATCGCGAGGACCGGGTTGATGCGACCCGCTTCCAGCCACAACTTTGGAACCGCCAAGTGATAAGCGAGCGAATCCCATTCCGTTGTCGGGGTGATGACCGAAACCCAAGCGAGCAGGGCGACAATGCCGATCGCCGCAATCGCGCCGGCGTCGCGACCGGATATCTTGCCGAAGGCCCACTGCCGCGCGCTTACCCCTCCCCATACCAGCGAGGCGATAAAGAGGACGCCCGCCACCGGGACAGACAGGAGTCCAAGCATCCCCAAGAAAAAGGTCAGGACGCCCACGGTGAGCAAGCCAAGAAGTCCGCCGACTCCGATCGCCTCCAATGGATCGAAATCCGGCCGTCGGCGCACGACGATGGATCCAAAACCGATGGCCAACCCGGCGACAAATAGCAAGGTCAGGAGGCCGCCCAGCATTCGTCATAGTATACGACGAAGGGTAGCCTCAAGCCCGGTGCGACGCTTGGCGCAAATCTACGGTGTCTTCTTTCGCAGTTCCTTCGTGCGGGAGCTAGAATTTCGTGCCAATTTCTTCGCGAAAGTAATCGAAAACATCATTTGGACGGTGTTCTTCGCCCTGCTCGTAACCGTCATTTATGCGAACAAACCGGAAATCGTCGGATGGAACCGTGGCGAGGCATTTGTCCTTGCCAGTACGGTTTTCCTCCTGATGGCTCTCACCGATGCGTTTTTTTCTTCGCTCAAGGAGATTCCGGAGCACGTGCGTCGGGGAACGCTGGATTTCATCATGACTCGCCCCATTGACAGCCAGTTCTGGGTAAGTGTGAGACGGTTTAACTTCAATCAAGTCGGAGCGACTTTGGCCGGCATTATCATGTTGATCTACGGAGTGCTGAACGGCGGTCTTAGCCCGGCTCTCATTGATTGGCTCGCTTACCTCCTCTGCACCGTCAATGGTCTCTTCATCTATTACGGGATTGAAATGACGATGATGACTCTTGGCATCTACTTCGTACGCGTCGACAACCTGTGGGTGCTTGGCGATACCATGATGACGGTCGCCCGCTACCCGGTGAATATCTACAGCCTTGCGGCCCAAAGATTCTTACTCTATGTTTTTCCATTGGCCGTTATCGGCACGATTCCCGCCCGTCAACTGATTCACGGGGCGACCATCTCGGACCTCGCACTTAGTTGCGCGTGGGCGGTTGGACTTCTTTTATTCTCGCGTTGGTTCTGGTTTCACGCGCTCCGCAGCTACACGAGCGCGAGCAGTTAGAATCCGGCCCCGCCCACCCCGAAGAGGTTTTGACCTCGATTGCCCGTTCCAAATGGGCTACCTCCTGGCAGACCCTTGATCCGGATAAAGAACGCAATCTGCCGACCCGCTCGGAATCCAGCGCGAGTTTCCGAGAACGTCAGAACGGCCTCAGTGCAGTGCAGATCGTACGTTAGTTCGTACTGCTGCGCTTCGATTCTCCGCGTGTAGCCGTTGTAGTCCACGCCGAAGTTGCCACCAAGTTTGCCAAGCCGGAAGCCCTCAACGACGGCGCTGATCCCGCCCCAAACCGATCGTCGCGCGTCATACCGAACTGCGGTTACAACCCTCGTATCTGAGATCCAGAAGTCGGCGTCCATCCGAACAAACCCCCACACCTGGCTGAATGTATCGTAGTTCGCGTTTGTACGGATGCGTAAACGATCATTTGGCAGATAATTCAGTTGGAAGGACACCTGTTGCCACGGCACGATGCCCCGCATTCCCGCAAGAAAGTCGTATCCCGTCTGTGCTTGAAATTGCAGTCCATTGCGGAAGTTGAACTGAGCATCGAAACCCGCCGAATCAAATCGCCCTTGACGGTCTATTGCAAGTGGTGTAAATCCAACTGGCTTGTTCGTCCGATAGTTGATACCGAGAGATGAATTCGAACCCACTCGATATCCCACTCGAGCGTCATACCGGAGGATATATTGCGCCGTATCGTCCGAATACATTCCTTGAAGAAAGCGTCCCGAGTAGTTGAAGGTCCAAGGATTGCTACGATCGAATCGCGGAGACCCTTGGAGACCCGTTTCAAACGTCATGCGGGTGATAGGACGTCGCCGAGTCGGATCTATGAGTTCGCCAATGCTCGTATCGAAATCCATTCGAAATGGAGCGTTATTCGTCAGCCAACCTAACCTTACGGCATCTGAACTAAGACTGAGAAAAGGTGTTCGGTCTCGATTGCCAAAGAAGTTAGTCGTCTGGGAAATTGGAATGCTCCTTTCATACGCAAACTCCGCGTCGGCCATTGAGAAACTCTGCCTTGCACCGAACTTGACGTCGAGCCGCTCCGCTTCGGTTCCGCCTCCCGTGAACTGAGAACTCGATCGATTCCACGTAAAGTTCACGTCCGTCGTTAGTGGCCCCTGGGGACGAGAACTCCTAGCCGTGGGCTTGGGGTCTTGACTCAAAACTTCTTCACGCCGAGGCACCGATGGCCTTGTGCCAATGCGTGGTCCACCGCCCCAAGTCCTACGGTCTGAAATCGAAACTGATTCGGCAGCCGAAGTAAAACCTCCCGTAGCCGTTCCGCTACGGAAAGCCGTGAGGAGGGTGTTCCCTTGCGAGCCATTCAGGGCATAACTCAGTCGAGCGGAAGTAACAGTTGTTTCCGGGGCAAACTGGTAAGCAGACTTCTGATAGAGTCCGTCAAAGTTGAGGAATCCTGGACCAACATTTCCGCTATAGGTTTGGCTCGCCGTAAGGGTCGGGTCTCTACCTAAGATTCCGTACAATCGTGTGAGGCCATGAGAGTTGCGATACTCCGATCCTAATCCCAAACCCAGTTTCGTCATGTAGTCGGTGAGAAAGTCAACAATTTCAGTGCCCACTTCCGTCGAAAACCGCGCCTTGATATAGTAGCCCTCGTCAGGGCTCTGACCGACCTCAGGCAAGTAGCGATCTCCATCTTCAATCAAGGGGATCGTGATGGTTGGCAGACGTAGGATCGTCCGCCCAAGTGCGCGAATCCTTGCGCCGCGCAAAATGATTCGGTCGCCGGGCAACACGTCCAGTCCGCCCGCCCCAAAGTCATAGTGGGGGTGATCCTCGTGATCGCACGTGGTCACGCGCACGGCCCGCCCCTCAATCCGTTCCGGCTGCCCGCGCAAATCGGCAGCGTTGATGAAGACCGGGGTAACCACGCGGCCTTCTAACCACGCGGGAGAGACTCGAGAAACACCGTTCCGAAGACTATAGGTTCGGTACCGCATATCTAGGCGTATCTCTTCGCCGGTCAACTCATCGCCTTGACCAACGACGTTCGCTTGCCCCGTCAGAATCGCCGTTCGGTTCCGTGAATTGATCTCCATATGCTCAGCCGTAAGAGTCCTTTCCCGAAATTCGACCACAGCACCGTTCTCGAGGACGATTACGTCGCCCCGCATCGTGGTATTCCCGGCCGAGCGAATCTGAACCCCTGGATCCACCCGGGGTTTGTCGGGAGGCGAGGTTGTGGGATCGGGTGTGGGCGATGTAGGAAGGAGTTTCAAGGTCTCAGCGAGCATCGTGCCGTAGTCGGCCGCAATGACCGCTGAACCCAAAAGACATCCCAATGCGGCGACGAAGCCCCTCACTCAATCCTCCGAGCAAGAATAATCGCGAACGCAAGATAGATCAGGTTTGGCAACCACGCTGCCCCGATTGGCGGGAGCCACCCGTTACGTCCAATGATTTCCCGACAAATGACAAACAAGTTGTAGTACAGAACGACGAGTCCGAAACTAATCAGCACTCCGGCAAATGCTCCGGTGCGTGCGTAGCGTATCGAAGCCATCGCTCCCGCGATGGCAAAGACGACGCACGAGGCCGGCAATGAGAACTTGAAGTGATAGGCGACTTCCAATGTTCGATTGGAATCGCCCCGAGCAGCAGCCTGGTCAATCGCCGTCTTCAAGTCCTCGGCGGTCATCTCTTCCGCCATTGGCGGTCCAAACACGTCTGCGATTCGAATTGGCTCGTTTATCGTGAGCGGTTTGCCACTTTTAATGATCGAGGGCAGGTCATTCTCAATCACGAAGACCGTCGGGGCTTCAAATGTCCAAACTCCAGCATCGTATGTTCCTCGCTTTGAAACATACATATAGTAAGTGTTCGGCTGGGGGTTTTCGATGGCGAGGACATCGAGGATCTCGACATCACCGTTCGGTTGCCGCATCACGGTGCCCATCCTTACGGTGTAGCGATCCAGCGACATCATCTTGTTGGATACGAACTCCGGCCCTGTCGCAAGGAGCGCAACCTGCGTTTGCAACTCTCGAAAACGGGCCGCCGAGGGCGGCATCAGTTTCTCAACCACAAACCAGTTCGCAACCGTCATCAATAAACCGACCAGAACCACTGGACGAAGTAACCGTCGAATCGGGATCCCCGCCGATCGCATCGCAGTGACTTCGTTCTCACGAGTGAGCCTCGCGAGTGCCAAACTGACACCCATCGTAAGACCAACCGGAATCGTTAAACTCAACCATGCAGGAAACTTGAGCAAAACAAGTTGCGCAACCATCACCCACGTCATGTTTGCCGTATTCAGATTCTTGAAGATCGCGATTAAGTCATTCGCCATAAAGAGCATGGCAATGACGATGGTGCCGGTGAAGAGCGGAACCATCATCTCCTTGACAATGTAGCGATCGATCTGGCGCATCAGGTAGTGGGTGTCGGCCCCCTCTTGAATGCCGCAATCAAAGCGACAATTCCCAGCACAGACATGAGAAGGATTGATCCCACCTTGAATTCGTTCGATAGATTCGACATGCTTACGTACGGCATCCCCACCACAAGCAACGCTCCGGCCGTCCACGAGGCAACCCATTTCTGCCCCTTCAACGTTGGATTGAGCCTGCCGCGAGCGTGATCCGCCAAATACGGCGCACCGCAGGACGGGCAAAACGCTGGCCCAGGCGCGACGCCCGTGTTACATCGCAAACATCGCAACTCGGCCCACTTGTTCGCACTCAAGTCTTGATCCTTCCATCGCTCCACGGCCGCAATCTCCCATCGAAACAGATCACGTTTCTGCCCGGTCAGGGCAAGATCGGCAAGAGCGATGGCGTGTCCCTGATAACCGCAATTCCACGCCCCTTCCGCGACTTTGAACTTGGCGATTGTGTTTGTTGGCTGTAAACCAAGCATCGCGTACCCGCTTTCCAGAGCCTCGACCTCGACCGCATGGATGTCCCTCTGGTGCAAGAGCAGGACAATAATCGGCAGCAAGATGAGAGGTGCGGTCACCACGGTAAAAACCACCCATGCAAGGATAGGATGCCAGATGTTCGCTACCGTCCATCCGAGGCCAACCAAGACCGCCATCGCAATAAAGCCGACCAGAAAGCTGAGATACTGGTCCACCATCTGTCTGATCAACAGCAGGATCCAAATCCCGATTGGAATCCAAATCAAACAACCTAAGAAAAATGAGTCGGTGTTGCTCGCAATCTTGTTCCCGAGCGCAAGCATCTCCATCAAGTTTTCGCTACCTCTTCTTCCGGCTCATCAGGTGTGGAAGGTTGCGTTTTTTGACCAAGCTTAGGCTCTGTTCCTTCACGTAAGCGCTTCATGTTCGGGACATGGCGATAGATGATGTACGCACAAAGAAGACCGAATACGCCGAGAAGGAGCGGTGATTGCCCTGTAGCAATGGCGGTGGCAAACGCCGCCCAAGCCCCGATCACGCTTCCCAAGCTGACGTAACGCGTCAGCGCAAGTACCACGAGGAAGCCTCCGAACCCAATGCCACCGACGACGGGTGCTACCCCGAGCATCGCACCGAGACCTGTCGCGACCCCTTTGCCTCCTTTGAAACCCAGAAACGGACTGAGCATATGTCCGACCACCGCCACAACCCCGCAGAGCAACGCAAAGTCGCTTGGTTGCATGCCAAGAAATGGTGCTTGTCCAGGCTGGTTCTGCCACCAGAGCGCTCCGGCACTCGCGACCGCGCCCTTTGCTACATCCAAGAAGAAGACAAACAGGCCCGGCCCCCAGCCGAGAGCACGAATGACATTCGTTGCACCGGTATTGCCGCTGCCAATCTTACGGACGTCTTTGCCGTAGAGCAGGCCAATCCAAAACCCAAACGGTAGCGAACCGATGAGGAAAGATGCGAGGATCAAGAGCCAGTGCATGTTCGTCAGTTCGCCGATCGCTTGGTGACATCGTCAAAGATCGCCCGAACTTCTTTGCGATTGGCTTCCATTTGTTCAAGCCAAGCGTTTCCGTCGGACGCCCCAAACTGGTGCGCCAAGACCGACAGTTTATCTGGGTTTTCGGGGATCACATCGTCCGTAAAACCTTGCAGGGCAATCGTCAACCGAACGTTGTGCAGTTGGGCGTGTGCTACTGTGAGGGCCGCCGATTCCACAACGTTGAGCCAACCCACTCCTGCGAGGCGTGTGAGGAGTGCCGGCAGTTCGGGCCCAACCTCGCGAACTTCGGGATGATGCAATACGCCAAGGAAAGCGATCCACTCAATGTCGTCGAGTCCACCGGGCGAATGTTTTAGATGACGCATGCGATGCGCGCCGCTTGCTCGCTCCGTTTCGATACGATGCTTCATGGAAGCGAGTGAGGCTGACTCCATTGGGGTCAGGGGATCAGACAGAACAACATTGAGTATGGCGGCTGACGCCTCATCTGCACGAGCAACGGCTCGGAACCGGGCCAGCGCCATCCTTTCCCAAGGCTCCATGCGGGTTTCTCGATATCGGCGAAGCATTGGCTCGGTCACCGCAAGGGCACCCTGCCGCCCTTCCGGCCTTAATCGAAGATCCAGCGTTACAGGACATCCTCCACTTCGCCACTTTTGCGCTCCTTGAAGCACACGCTGCGCATCGGATTCAGTCACGCCCTCTGCTGCCCAAAGAAATGCGTCGGCATCGGACCGTAGCCCCGGCGTGCGGATCGCCCAACTACCAAGCGCCAACAATCCGAACGGCTCGCTCAGCCTCGCAAATGCCGCGTCCATCGCCACGGACCATTCATGACCGAAATCCGATACTCCGAGCGTCCATCGAACCGCCGCCGTCAGCCAAGCCCGTCTCAAGCGGTCAGGCGACCAGTCTCCCCCTGAAGTCAGTACATCGGGCTCCATAACTTCGCCCGATACAATCAGTTCGGTCAGGGCTGGCTGCCCTCCTAATTCCGGCGCTAAAATTGGCGCGCGCTCAAGGACGGTTTGTACTCGTAGAAGACTGCTCTCATTCTCGGCAAGAGCTTGATAGATCGGGCCGGGATCGGTCATTGCTTCCAACCATCGTTCCGCGTTAGGACGCTTCTCGCCAAGGCTCCCAAGCACAAGCGACCGCGTGTTCACGGGTGATCGTATGGCCCCCGGCGACATCAACTCGTCGTAAAGAACGCGCACCTCGGCTCTCGTCTCGTCTACTTGCCCCTTCAGCGTGTCACCGTCGGCGACCCGGCATGCCGCCGCCAGCCGCTCCCATGCCGCCTGCGTTGTCGGTAAGTCGTGGGTTTGGCTGTCCGCCACGGATTGCAGTCCATGCTCCCAATGGCGAAGCTGTTCATAAGCGCGCTTTAGGCGATCCGCCGTCTCCACGCTCATTTGCCCGATAGAGGCCAGGGCGTCAATCGCATCATGGGTACGGCGCGTTTGCAGGTAAGGGTTTCCGGCCCCAAACAAAAGTTGACGCACCTGAACTGCGAATTCAATGTCCCGGATTCCGCCGGGGGCTCGCTTCAGGTCGTTTTCACCTCGGAACGTGTCAAGTTGCTGGCGCATCGAACGTAACTCGTCGAGCACCCATTCGCCCCGCACCCCCCGGAATGCGGTCTCCTGCCGGATCGCTTCCCACTCTTCGGCTCCGGGGCCAACGACTACTCGGCTCCGGATGATGGCCATTTGCTCCCATGCTTCCGCGTAGTCGCGATAGTATCGTCGGACGCTGCGCCACTTCGGAACAAGCGGCCCCGAGCGACCAAAGGGCCGGAGACGAGTGTCCACTCGGTACACCGCGCCGCGCCCCATGCGGTCACTGAGCGCCCGCCCCAAGGCGCCGGCCCACTTCTCGGTTTTCTTTTCGTCACCATCAGGGGCATCGTCTTCGGTCACGTAGACGAGATCAATGTCCGATGAAAGGTTGAGTTCGTTCGCGCCTAGCTTTCCGAATGCGACAACCGTTATCGGTGCCGATGGAGCATCCGGGAGACGGGACACAACCGCACGGATCAGTCCGTCGGCGAGTTCGCTTAGGGCCGCCCATGCTTCGGGCGGCGACCAAAAACCGCAAAGTTCGTTCGCGACCGTACGGAATGTCTCCCTCTGTCGCAGATACCGGATTCGATCAAGAACATGCGAGTACGAAACGCTCAGTTCGGCAAGCCTAGCCGCTTCGGCCTCGATGGCCGAGGCCTGCACCGGAGCACAGATCATAGAAGGGTCCGTCATGATCATGCCGAACTCGGGGTTTTGGATCAATACATCGGTCCACGCGGGGCTGTTCGCGACAATTGTTGCCAAAGCCTTCGCGCCGCCGGGAAACGCTTCCAAACCGTATAACGCATTCTCAGGGCTCGCGAGACCCTGCAACCAACGCTCTACGGCCCCCAAAGCTGCGTTCATGTCGGCACGGCAAGCTTCCAGTTCACCGACCAACTTGGCTCCCCCTGCCGAGGACTTCCACTCCATCAGACTCTCGCCTCCGGACAAACTTGACTTAGATTGCAAAGTTCACACTGAGGCTTCTTGGCCTGACAGATTTTGCGCCCGTGCTGGATGAGTGCGAGGTGAAAGCGAAACGCAAGACCGATAGGGACACGTTCTTTGAGATAAACGTGCGCGGCAGCGTCTGTCATCTTTGGCGGAATAATGCCGAGTCGCTTACTGACCCGCGAAACATGGGTGTCCACCGGCACAGAGTGGCGCCCAAGGGCGAAGCAAAGGACGATCGCGGCTGTCTTTGGCCCGACTCCAGGCAAACTCAAGAGCCAAGCCTCAGCCTCTTTATCCGTCATTGCGACCAATCCATCGAGCGAGTATTCGCCAAACCGATCGTGGATCGCGCCCAAAACCTTGATGATGGACTTTGATTTCTGGTTCGCAAGTCCCGCTTTGCGAATCACATCGGCGATCGCTACCGGGTCTGCTTTCGCCATCGAGGACCACTCAGGAAAGGTTTCTCGCAATCGAGTGAAAGCGGGGAATGATGCCGCGTCCGAAGAGTGCTGACTCAAGATGCAGCTAATCAACTCCTCCATGGGGTCAAAACGGGGGACGTATCGGGCCTGTCCATGATGCTCTTCTAGAAGAAGTAACAGGTCCCTAACGTCAATCTCCTTCGAACTCACAGAGGTACCCTTCGCGGCGCGGGTTGGAGTGGACAACGTCTTACATGATGGCGCATCCGCCAATATCGCGTTTTTATGAGTGATCGCAGAGTCGTCATCATCGCCGGAGGCACTGGACAGCGCTTCTGGCCCGTTTCTCGCCCGGAGCGTCCGAAGCAATTCTTACGCCTCGCCGACCCTGAGAAATCACTCCTTCAGCAGGCTTACGAACGCGCCGAGCGGATCGCGGGCAAAGAACACGTATCAATCCAAACGACGCCCGGGTTGATCACGCCGACCCGAGAAGAACTGCCAGAACTCCATGGGGAGCAAATCGATGCCGAGCCAGCCGTGCGCAACACGATGGGCGCGATCATTTGGGCAATGGCCCGCATCATGGCGAGCAGCGGTGATGAGTGGCGCAAACTTGAAATTGGAATCCTGACCGCTGACCACCGGATTGCGCCGATGGAAATGTTCTTGGAGACGGTAGAGACCGCTTTCCAAATCGCTTCCCGCGACCAAACGATCGTGACGATCGGCATAAAGCCGGACCGCGCGGACACTGGATACGGTTACATTGAGACGGGAGCCGCTATTGAAGGCGGGTTCAAAGTCAAGCGATTCCGCGAGAAGCCGAATCGAGAAACTGCAGAAGGGTTCATCAACCAAGGCAACTTCTACTGGAACTCGGGGATGTTCTTTTTCACACTCGACGCATTTGACCGCGAACTCGCTCAAGCCCAACCGGGTATGCATGAGATCCTTCACCGAATCGTTCAGGAAATGCACAGCCAGAATTCCGGTGCCGCCGTGGCGATCTTTAGTGAACTTGATTCCGACCCAGTAGACATCGCCCTCATGGAGAGAGCCAAATCGGTGGCGGTTGTTCCCGCGACTTTCCAATGGGATGACTTGGGGACTTGGGACTCGATCTCTCGCAGTCTGCCCCGCGACACCGAGGGCAACGTCTCAATTGGCCGCGCCCGGTTCGACGATGCCAACGAGTGCGTTATTTACAACGAGGAGTCGGCGGTGAGGGTGAATCTACTCGGAGTGGATGATCTCTGCGTAGTTGTGACGGGCGACGAAATTTTGGTGTGTCCACGGGATCGAAGCCAAGACGTCAAGCGGCTCACCTGATTTATGCGCCACTAGGTTGAGGCTCTTCTAACCGCATCTTTGCAGAACTGGTAGAGGCTGCCATCCCTATAGGAAAATCCTGGAATACCGAACCGCTCGGCGGCCTGGATGTCTGTGTCTCGATCTCCAATCAAAAACGATCTAGTTAAGTCCAAATCCCAGTCTGCTTTCGCCGCTTCAAGCATAGATGTGCCGGGCTTGCGTGCAGGGCACCTCTCGTCGGGATGGTGAGGGCAATAGTAAATTGCGTCGATTGGCGCTTCGCGCAACATAAACTCTGACAGCACGAGAAGTTCTTCTTCGGTGTAAAGTTCCCTGCCAATCCCGCTCTGATTCGTGACCACGATGACTCGGTAGCCTTTCCGCTTCATGTACCGGATCGCACGAATCGCTTCCGGCGTCCATTCCCAGTCGCGCATCTTCGCGACATAGCCGTGGTCAACGTTGAGTACCCCGTCACGGTCAAAAAAGATGGCTGGCTTTTGGGGGCCACGAGGCTTCGCTCGACCCGCAATACCTGGACAACCTCTTCTCAAAATGACAAAGCGGCGTCTCCCTTGGGGGGTGACGCCGCTTTCGTTTGCCAACTTCTCGTTACGCCAGTCGGCTGGCGGCCGATCGATCCTTGTTGATGACGAGGCCAAGAACGTTTGCATGAGCGTAGTCCAACATGGCAACCGACTCGCGAAGTTCGGATTTGTTCGGAGTACCAAGGTCGGTGACGAACAACACCGTGGGAACGCTTCCGACCAATGACTGAGCGTCCGCATAGTTGAAGGCTGCCGGAGAATCGAACACCAAGAAGTCCGCCTTGCTCTTGAGCACTTCCGCGAGTTTCGCCATTTGCGGGCCACCGAGGAGTTCGGTTGGATTTGCCACTCGTTCGCCTGCAGTGATGACCTTTAGGCTGTCGAACTGCGTGTCTTGCAAAATCTCATCGAGCAGGGTCGGATCCTCAATGGCATGAGTGAGACCCTTCTCGTCCTTCAGACCAAAAATCTTATGAAGGATCGGAGTACGCAGGTTGCTATCTACGAGGATGACTCGCTTGCCTTCCAAGGCAAGTGCAACCGCGAAGTTACTCGCCACCACCGATTTGCCTTCTCCTGACTTCGAACTCGTCACGAGGAACGAGCCGACGTGTTCATCCGCCGTCGCTAGGAGAGCCGAAGATCGAAGAAGCCGATAAGCCTCGAACGCGCGGGCCCTCGTTGGGTCGCTGATCAGCGGATGAGCGTTGCGCGACCGCATCGGAATGCGAGCCAAGATGTCCTTCTCCGTGACGAAAGTCGCTTGCTCTGCCGTGTTGACCTTGTCCTTCGCAATGTCCAAAGTGATCGCAAGGAGTAAACCGGCAAGGAGTCCGAGGACTGAGCCAAGTGCCAAGTTGATGCCCCAATTGGGACGAATCTTGCGGGAAGGCTGGGCGGGCGTGATCTCGTCCACGAGGGTCTTCAACTCGTTGTTACGAAGCTGAAGTTCGTCTCGGGTCGCAGTCAGTCGGACGATACTCTGTTGGCGATCTTCCATCTGCCTTCCAAGCGAAGTTAGCGAAGCAATCAGCGGAGCCAATGCGTTGAGTTCTTGGGCGCGTTGGGCTACGTTCGCTTGGGCACGCTGCACCCTCGCTCGAGCACCTGTCATGTTGGCTTGCGCCCGCATTACGTCTTGCGCATAAACGTCGCGCTGCGTATTGTAGGTCGTGACCGTAGTTTCAAAAGCTTGTTCAAGACTGTCAATGCGCCGTTGTTGCTCAGCGATTTGCGCATCCAGTTGCCGAATCTGCGGAGCCTCAGGTAGATAGACAGCGAGACTTCGTTCGCGAATGTTCTTCAACTCAGCGAGTTTTGTCTTCTCACTTTCAAGTTGCTCGCGGTTCGGTTGATTCGTAACAATCGTGCGGACTTGAGGAGTTGCATTGTAGGTTGCAACCATCGAGTTGTAGGCCTGCTCGGCGGCAACCGCTTCGTTTTGCGCTTCCGCCAACTGATTGTCAGCAATCTGCTTCTGTTGCAGTCGCGAAGAAGTTTCCGTTTGGATGTCAACGATCCGATTCTGCTGACGATAGGAAGCGAGGTCGTTCTGCAACTTGGTCATGGCCTCGTTTTCGTCTCTCAGTCGGGCCGCGACGAACGCCAACGAGCGAGTAATCCGCTCACGTTGATCCGCCTCACGCTGTGTCTTATACGAATTGACCAAAGCCGTGGTCAGAGCGCGAGCCGTATCAGGATCCTCAGCAATAACGGCAAGCTGAATGATTTGCGTCGTACCGATCTGATTGACCCGGACTTCGGGAAGGTTTTCGATGTCCTTTGCGGTTTGGGGGATCGGGATATTGACAGCTTGGAGTGCCTTGAAGAAGACGTTGGACGACTGCAGCATCTGAATCTGCGTCAATACGTCCATATTGTTGACTGGGTCAGTGATCACCGACAGGCCAGTGCCATCGTTGCGACGAACACTGGATTGCGTATCGCCCTCCAGTCGCAACTGGGCGAAGGATTGATATCCCGGCTTTTGCAGAATGCTAAACAAGGAAGCCAACCCGATAAATAGCAGTAGGGCCCCCAAGATCCACCATTTCTGGCGCTTGGCTATTCCAATGAGATCCTGAAAAGTCAGGTCACTGAGACTCGCGGTAAACGGTCGATCCTTCCTCATGCTCTGCGCAATCCTACTTCCGTCAGACGGATTTGAACCCCGGACTGACTCAGCAAGAAACGGGCCGGGCCCATTTCCTGCCTTTATTGTCGGTGAAGTCTACCAGGGTCTTCACTGATTTGAACCCAAAATCCACCCCACGCGCACCCGGTTTGTCCAATATGCCCACATAGATTGCTACCCGTAAATGACCTGTGTTCCGGCGAGACCCGTATTTGATCCGTGTCCGAGGCGTCTGAATCTAGGGAACGACACACGCATGGCGAACTCGTTTCCCTCACTCATGACGACTGCAAAAGGTGTTCGAACAGTCGCAGCGATGACGGTGGCGATTGCGGGCATTGGCTTAGCTCCGGCAAAAACCACGATTTACGTGGCCACAAATGGCAACGACTCTTGGACGGGCACCAGTACAGTAATCAGCGCACCAAACGGTCCAAAGAGAACTGTCAATAGCGCACTTTTGGCGATTCGTGACCTCCGAAGCCGTAATCAAGTGGCGGGGGACGGCGCGGAGATTGTTGTCCGACCCGGAATCTATAACCTTCGTGAGAACGGCATTTCGCTCACGACGGCCGATAGCGGTACGGCTAACGCGCCACTCGTGATTCGCGCGGAGATTGCCGGTACCGCGATCCTCGATGGCGCGCAAACGCTGACCCGATGGTTCCGAGTGTTCGGTCCCTCGGCGGCGAAGATCAGTCGTGAGGCACGCCCATATGTATGGGCCGCTCCGCTGAGTGAAACCGTGTTCCCTAACTTAGGGCAACTCTCGGATTGGAACTCGGAGAACGACGAAATCGCGAACCGTCAACCTACTGCTCCGGAAGTCTTCGAAGGCGACCAGCGCATGACCCTTGCTCGATATCCCAACACGGGATATGCGCAGATGGAAAGAATCAGCGACCGGAATACCTTCAACAATCCGGCGATCGTCGCCAACCTGCCAGGCATCAAGACACCGGCAGGGGCAAGCGATGTTTGGTTCGTCGGCATGCACAAGACGAAGTTCTTCGCCGAGGTAATGGAAAAGGTCGCGAACCTCAATCCGACAACAGGTGAGGTGTCGCTTGAACTCACGGGAGAGTATCGCAACCACCCAACGCGACACCCCGAAGTCACATATGCTGACAACAATCCACAAGCGAAGGGTCGTTTTCAAATCGTCAACTCGCTTTACGAGTTGGATGAACCCGGCGAATACTACATCGACCGGACGAGCCGAATCCTCTATGCTTGGGTCAAGAATTCCGCGAACCGCCGCCAAGTCGCGATGTCGCTTATGCAAGCACCCATCATCGGCATTGAGGACGCATCAAATGTAAAGGTTGAAGGCTTCGTTCTGCAGCGCACTCGCCATGACGGTGCGAAAGTGACGAACTCAAGCAACGTCACGCTTCACAACATAACCGTGCTCAATGTCGGTAATGCAGGCGTCCGGGTTCTGGGAGGGAGCAATGTGTCCGTCACAAATTCAACTATCCGGGACACGGGCGGAACCGGTGTCCATATGGAAGGCGGAAATCGAAACCTCCTGGTACCGGCAAACTTCACCATTGATTCGTGCGACATCCGACGAACATCACGAGTTCGTCGAATGGGCCAGCCGATGGTCTTCATGAAAGGAGTTGGGATGACTTTGGCTAACTCAAGTCTTCGCGAAAATGACCATTCGGCGGTAACGATGAAGGGGAATGACCTAGTCGTGGAAAACAACCTCATCAAGGACGTGTGTCTTGATTCCAGCGACGCCGGTGCCATCTACCTTGCCCATTCATGGACGGATTGGGGTACCCGCATTGAGAACAACGTGATCGAGAATGTGCGCCGTAACATCCCGAGCCAATTCCCGAACAGCGGAGTCTATCTTGACGGTGCCGCGAGTGGCGTCACGATTCGACACAACGTCTTTCGTAATAACATGATTGGAGTCGATGTCTTGGGTGGCAACTATAACGTTGTCACGGACAACGTGTTCTATCGAACCAACGTGGGCTTCAAAATCAATGATGTGTTGACCGGCAACGAGGGATTCCACAACACATTGATGAATGAAGCAAACAGTGTTACGTGGATGAACACCGCGTGGCAGACTCGGTTCCCGGATCTCTTCGCCCTCTTGACGAACACAGACCCACAGGCCCGACGTCTGCCGATGGGCAACGACCTTGCACGAAACATTGTCTTGAGTCCGCGTCCCGTTTCCGAGGTAGCCAGCAACTGGGGAACCAAACACTTCCAGATCTGGAACAACCTTTCAACTATGCCGGAACGCAACACAATGGACCTAAACGTCGAGACAACCGACGAGTCTCAGTTCGTGAATCCGGGAGCCAACGACTTCCGGTTGAAGCCAGGTGCACCGTTGGGGAACCTCGGCCTTGGCAGCGGATTCCCCGGTAGCCCCGGTCCGGATCTGGGAGATGTTGGTAGTCAAATCTACCAATCGTTCCAAGTCTGGCGTCCCTAAGAATTCGGTTCGCCATCACCCCCGTTTCAGTTCAGAAACGGGGGTTTTACTTTGTCGCCATGGCGATTTTGGCGGCTTCCATCAAACTGACCGCCGACTGCATCGCGGAGAAGTTCTTTTCGAAGGTCGCGCGGGCGGCTTCCCGCATTGAGTCTTTCTCAGAATCCGATATTGACTTCCATCGAGTCAGCAAGTTGATTGTTCCGGCGAGATCATCCGGAGCGACGAGTCCGCCTCCACCGTCAAGCACCTCTCGCCAGATGTTCACTTTGTTGCTGATCAAAACCGGACACTTTGCCGAAAGCGCCTCGGCCACGACGATTCCAAAGTTCTCCTGGTGACTAGGAAGAACGAATGCATCTGCCGAAGCGAAGGCCCCCCACTTCTTCTCCCCGCCAACCATGCCGAGAAAATGCACGCGGTCCGCGACTCCCGCTTGCTTCACTATCGCCTCAAGATCGGCTTGCCACCCGACTTGATCGGGGCCTGCCAGAGCCAAATGCATTTCCCGATCGGAACCGTACACCTGAGCAAAAGCCTGGACTAAGAGGTCGCAACCCTTTTTTTGATGAATCCGACTGAGGAATAGAAGGAATCGCTTCCCAGCGAGTTGAGGAAATGCGGATTCGAAGTGCTCCCGAGCAACCTCAGCATCTATCGTGAGACCGTTCGTTCCGTACGCGACAACCCGTTCCGTTACTTTATAAGGCAGGAAACGGTTGTGAGCCAACCGTCGCTCTTCCTCCGTCGTAAACATCACAAACCGAGCATCGCGCATGACCGCGCCGAGGTTGGTCAGCCAGTACACTTGCTTCTTTAGTCGCTTGGCCTTGTCCAAGTCAAACCATGGATCAAGCATGCCGTGGACAAAAACGAAGTAGGGCGTTGACGTTCCTTTCAGAGCATTGCGGACTGCGACGGGCGGAAACTGCCAAATGCCGTGAGCCGTTACGAGATCGAAATCAAGGCGCCTCTTTCGCAACCATTCAGTCATCGCTGGGCATCTTCCATAGATTCCCGGGGCGGGCCCGACGGCATGCACTTTCAGTGAGCAGTTTCGGACGTAGTCTGCCGATGGATCATCCGCCGAGAGAATCTCCGGAACAATTCCCATCTCTTTGAGAGCTTCGCCACGCTGTAGTAGACCTTCAATCGGGCCACCATCCTTCGGATTTACCGAGCGGATTACGTGTAGGATTCGCATCCGATCAGGCGCCAATCTCGCGGACCGCGCCGCGATCGTGCTCGTACACGTGAGTCGCAACCCGACTTCGGCGGGTAAATGCATTGGCCGTCAGGATGAGGAACAGCATGATGACTACCGCCGGAACCGTCTCAAACGTCCAGGTTACGATGATCTGGGCGATCGTTCCCTCACTGAATGATTCGCCGAACATCCAAAATACTCCGCAAACCAGGAAGTTCTTTCGGACATCCACGCCAAAGGTAAGCGCCATCACGCAACCAATAAAGATCATGACGAGGATTGAGGTTAGGAATGTACAATAAATGCCGAATGAATTGTACGCGTCGACCATGAACCCAAGGACAATCTGCGTGAAATCGTCGGTGGAGTTGACCAACCCGATGCCTTGTTGCGCGAGCAAATTCGCGGTTCCAATGGCCGGCTTGTCAGGGGCAATCGCACGGGGCAAGATCATTTGGAACCCATGCACGATTCGTGAGTCACCGGTCGTTCCCTTTAGGTTAGTGTTGTATACAACTGAACTGCTCCAGCACACGACCGCAAAACGCTCAAGAATGTTATTGTTGATGCCGTAATACTTGGTCATCAACTTCTCTTGTGGCAAGGCACCGGTTTCGATCGACTCGTCAACCTTGCGATAACGGTTCGGTTCAAGAATGACTTCGCCGATGGCGCTGATTGCGGAGGTCACTCGTTCTTCCGCGCTTCCAACGCGGACATTTCCTTCGGATCGGGCATACAACGCATACGGCGAAATGACGCGAAGGAAGAGGAAGACTAGCAGTCCGAGAAACACGTAATGCCGAACGCCGAATCGGAATCCGTAGGCCAGACATGTCGTGACAAAAGTGAGCGAGGCGAATACGATGTCATTTCTGACCCCGTAGATAATTCCGACACCGAACGCGACCGCAAGCGCCGTTAGGTTGAGGAAGTTAAAACACTTTTTTCCATCGGATTTTATGATCGCATATGCGGTCGCCGCCGCGACGGACATGAACTGGACGAACTGAAGGTTACGCCAAAACCCGACGAATCCACCGATATAGAGACCGCCCTGTTCAACAATTCCGTAGCGACTGACGATATAGCCGCGAATGACGGACAGTAACACGAGTGCTACGGCGATCAGCAGTAACTTCTCCGGGTCGTCGGGCGTGGGAAGGATTCTTCCCCAGGATCCAATCTTTAGGAACTTGAGTATGTAGACGCCAATCAGCAAGCCAAGCATCCCTACGTTGTACATAGTCATCGTAGAAACGGGGACGTACATGATTACGTCTGGACGCTGAAGGAAAAACACCTTCACCCATTGGGAGAAGATGATGTGCTGCATCGCGAGGAAGAAAGTGATAAATCCAATGAATGATTTGAATCCGCCTGCCGCCCGAAAAGTACCAGCGGCAAGAAGAGTAAAGGACAAGACCAGGGCCGCATACTCAAGCTGCGTTCCCATCGCGATCTGGATACCGAACAAGAGGAACGCCACCATTGAGACGATCATCCAGTAGAGCACACCGAAACTCTTCGGAGCGGCTTCGGCTGATTCAATTCGCGAAATCGTTGTCAAGATGTCCCTTCCGTAAATTTACCTTGCGCCACCAGAGCCGAAATCTCTGCGCAGACTCGATCTCCGTATTGGTCCCAACCTGCCATCGCTTTCACTCTCTCCAGACCTGCGTTCACCATACGATTGCGTAGATCGTGATCTTCAGACAGTTGCTGGAGGCGGTTTCGGAGCGCATCGGCATCGCGAATCGGCACAATGAACCCCTCCTTGCCATCTTCATAGAGATCGGCCCCACCTGTATTGT